>JAGLDB010000050.1 GCA_023145935.1 Candidatus Sabulitectum sp.
CAACCACCTGAAGGGCCTCCGGTCTGAACAGCTTTGAATTCCTTGTCGTCGGGAATACCACCACCGATCTCGAAGATGATCTCCCGCAGGGTTATTCCCATTGGCACCTCGACAAGGCCGGTGTTCCTTACTGTTCCGACAAGAGAAAACACCTTTGTTCCCTTGGAATTTTCTGTGCCGATACTGCTGAACCAGTCGCCACCTTTGAAAACGATCGCAGGTACATTGGCCCAGGTCTCAACGTTATTGATATTTGTGGGTTTTTCCCAGAGACCTGACTCCGACGGAAATGGCGGGCGATTGCGAGGTTCCGGAGAAACACCTTCTATGGAATGCATAAGTGAAGTCTCCTCACCGCAGACAAATGCACCTGAACCCTGTCTGATCTGCAGATCAAAGGAAAAATCACTGCCGAATATATTCTCACCCAGAAAACCGTTTTTCCTGGCCTGCTCAATTGCCACGGTCATGCGCTCTACAGCAAGAGGGTACTCGGTTCTGACATAGACAAAACCCATTGACGCCTGCATGGCGTAACCGCCCAGGATCATTCCTTCTATGACAGAGTGGGGGTCTCCTTCAAGAACGGATCTGTCCATGTAGGCTCCCGGATCTCCCTCATCGGCATTACAGACAACATACCGCTGGTCCGCTTCCGTTTTCAGAGTGTACTCCCACTTCAATCCTGTTGGAAATCCACCGCCTCCACGGCCTCTAAGGCCGGACTTCTTGACTTCCTCAATAAGCTCAGAATTCGTTCTGCTGGACAATACCTCCAGAAGAGCTCTGTAACCGAACCTGGCAACATATTCTTCAATAGAGACCGGATCGATAACACCGCAGTTCCTTAGAGCGATCTTGTTCTGCTTGGCAAAGAACGGGACTTCGGTATAAAGCGGAACATCTGCTACAGTATCTGCACTGACGGAACCGTACTCTTTGAAATTATCACCAAGAAGTGTTTCCACCCGGTGAACACACAGAAGACTTTCAGTGGGAATTCTTCCGCTATTAAGAACCTCTACCAGCTCTGCAGCTTTCTCCGGAGTCATCTCTACGAATGTAAGCCTGGGACCGTCCGGAATAAAAAGATCTACCACCGGCTCCATCTGGCAGAAACCCAGGCAACCGGTTCTTGAAAGAATTGCATCAAAACCGGTTCTTTTCAGCTCTTCGCCAAGCCGGTCAAAAACCTCGCCGGCACCGGTGGCAAGCCCGCATGTGGCCATGCCAACAGAAATTCTGAACTTTCCCGGATAGAGCAAGCCAAGACCGACAGCTTCAAGGCTGTCCAGCTGTTGTGTATACTTATTACTCATTGGTATTCCTTAAGTATGCCTGAGAGGTCACTAAGCTTGACTCTGCCGTAAACCTTGTCGTTGACCATTATGGCAGGAGCCAGACTGCAGCACCCGATACATCTGGCGGCTTCCAGCGAAAACTTCATATCTTCGGTTGTTCCCCCGGGTTCAACCCCGAGATCAGTGCATAACTTCTGCATAAGTTTTTCAGCCCCTTTTACATAACATGTTGTTCCCATGCAGATACTGATCTTGTGTCTACCCTTGGGAACAAGGCTGAAAGAGTTGTAAAAGGTTGCAATGTTGTAGATATCAGCAAGGCTCACGGAAAGCTTATCGGAAATGTAAGTGATCACATCCTTGGGCAGGTATCCGTAGTGCCTGTCTACTGCCTGAAGAACAGGCATGAGAGAACCTTCACCGCATCCGTTCTTTTCTAGAATGGGCAGCACCACATCCCGGTCTTTCTTCTCCAGGTCAACTTCATCCCGTTCCACTGGATAGATTATCATGTTCACAGGGCAGTTCTGCACACACGCACCGCAACCGGTACATGCTTCTGCATCAACATACCGGGGATGTCTTTTTACCTTTACCGTGAAATTTCCAGCTTCACCTTCAATGCCCATGACCTCTGCATTAGTAATAAGATCAATATTCAGGTGTCTGCCGCTGCCAACCAGCTTGGGAGAAATCACGCACATTGCACAATCGTTGGTAGGGAAAGTTTTGTCCAGTTGCGCCATGGTTCCACCAATGGCAGGAGTTTTTTCTACCAGGTAGACCTTGTAACCAGAATCTGCCAGATCAAGTGATGACTGGATGCCGGCGATACCTCCACCAACCACAAGAACAGCTCCTGATTTTGTTGATTCTGTTGCCATATTCTTCTTTTCCGGCTTGATGTCTGTGACTGTGTCTGCCATAATATTTTTACCGTGCCCTGTCTCTGTATTTTTCTGCTCTGGCTTCTTTGCGGGCAGCATAATCTTCAATAAGAGAAATCATTCCATGCCTGTATACTCTTCGTTCATCCTCTGACCGGCTCTCCCTGAGCTTGATGCTTTTCTTAGCAAGAGCATCAGCGATCATCAATCTGCCTCTTATGGTGCGAATCATTACAGTTGTGTGCTTCTCGGGAGAACCAAGGCCACCAACAGAAATATCCGCGAAATCATTGGCAAAATAATCGCACTTCAGGCAGGCTGGTCGTGCTATCTCCTCTATCTCTTTCATGGGTATGTGTACCTTCAGCCCGGATTTCAAAGTAAGAATGAAATCTTCTTTGATGTTCATGCTTTCTATCTGGTCCGGATCGATCTTCCTGTTCTTGATGAATTCCTTGTCCATTAGATTGCTCATCTCAAAACACTGCATGCAGAAAAGGCCGATGGTAAATGTTATAATATCTGAAGGAACTATTGCCAGAGCCTGCATATTTCTGATGGAAGTTATCTGGCATGGAGTTCCCACAACAGCCAGTTTTTTCAGTTTTTGGGAATTGTCCTTGCAGGTGAATTTAATCACTGAAACGTAGTTTGCATATTTTTCTCCCACCTCTTCAAGATGGGGAAGCTCTCCAAAATGGGAACCCGCTGCCAATAAAATTTCTTCCCGCGATGTAGCCACAACTGCCCGTCTGGTGTATCCGTCAATGTTTATAGAAACAACGGCCCCATCGATATGGCCAGCTTCAAGCATGTGAATAAGAAGAGAAGTGACTACTCCGCCGTCTGTGGCAACTTCAGCTACCGCAGGGTCTGTGGTCTTCGCCGAAATAACATCGGAGTACTGGCCAATGGGAGCTTTCCAGTTAAATCTTGATTTAACTTCTTCCCGGACTGTATGTGTATGCGGGCAAATCATATAGCACAACCCACATGCCAGGCAGAGCTCCTTATCGGTGTATGTGGGAAAACCGTTTTCATCAAGCTTCAAGGCTACGATCATGTTGGCAGAACAGACAGAAACGCATCCGCCGCACTTGCTGCAGATACCAGCTTCTATCACATCGGCGTACAGATCATCAAATGAACGTATCTCGTTTTCCTTCATTTTATTACCATTCTTTTTTCAGCTCATCTTCCAGAGCCTTAATAATTCCCTTTGAATCACTCTGGTCAGGGTGCAGCTTACTGTCTATGATCTTGCAGCGAAGACTCTGGATAGCCTTATCCAGTTCACGGGCCTGGTCCAGCCTCTCCCGTGGAGCATATCCTTCCTTAACAGCCATATCCCGGAGAATGCTGATCACATCTGTGAATTTTACATTCTGCGGGCAGAGAGCAGCGCAGGTGTAACACCTGGAACACATCCACAGGAGATCCGACGAGAGAACTTCTTTCCGCATTCCAAGTATGGCCATACGGATGATCTTTCTGGGATCGTACTCGTCATGTACCTCTGCCACAGGGCATGAAGCGGTACAAGTTCCGCATGTGAAGCAGCGCATGAAGGATTCTGCACCGGGCTGTGCTGCTATGTCATTCTTGAAGTTCGGGTCATTCTCGGCAATAATTATCTTTTTCATGAGCCAATCTCCATCTAAACCGTCTCGGGTATATTTTTCAACTCCGCCATTGAAAACACAGGACCATCAATACAGATATATTTTGAACCGATATTGCATCTACCGCATTTGCCAATACCGCATTTCATTCGTCGTTCAAGGGAGGTGTAGATCATCTCATCTGAGAATCCCAGTTTTGTAAGAACCGGCAGGGTATACTTTATCATCACAGGGGGACCACAGACGATGGCCATGGTGTTGTCGGGAACAGGGGCCACCTCTTCAACAACCGCCGGAACAAAACCGGTCTTTTCATCCCAGCCGTCCACCGGTTTGTCTATTGTAAGATGCATCTGAATATCATCTCTCTGTTTCCACATGGCTATCTCGTCCTTGTAGATGAACAGATCGGGATTTCTGGCTCCATAGATAACTGTGATATCCTTGTAGTGATCTCTTGAGTCTATGAGGTAGATAAGAAGAGACCGGAGAGTAGTGAATGCAAAACCGCCTCCTATTATCAGGATGTTCATCCCTTTCATATCTTCTACAGGATACCAGTTACCCAGAGGCCCCCGCAAACCGATGAGATCGCCGTTCCTCAGGTAATGGATCTCATTTGTAACAGAACCGGTTCTGTTAACAGTGAATCGAAGAAAGCCTTCTTCTGTGGGCGAAGACGCAATACCGAAAGGTGATTCCCCTTTTCCTGGTATTGACAGCTCACAGAACTGCCCTGGAAGGTAGTTGAACGCCTCCCTGTCGGCTTGGTTCACAAAGGAAAGATCATAGGTTCGCAGTGTTCTTGCCGGATCCTCTATTCCGATCCGTTCAACCCTCATTTCCTGTGGGATACAGTAGTTACCCATTTGTTATTCCCTGCTTTTTGTATTCATTTATTCTCTTCAATACTTCTCTGATATCAAGGTTTACCGGGCAGACCGTTACACACCTGCCGCATCCTGTGCACAGGAACTCACCATACTTCTCCGGGAAGTAGCTGTACTTGTGCATAACACGCTGTCTGACCCTCTGGCTGGACAATGCCCTGGGGTTATGGCCTGAAGCTTCCATTGTAAAAATGGGGAACATGCAGGAATCCCAGATACGGATACGCTTGCCGCTGCTACCCTTGCCTTCGTCCTGAATATCGTAGCAGTGACAGGTGGGACAGCTGAAAGTACAGGCACCGCAGTTTATGCACTTTGCGCTTATATCTTCCCACACAGGCTCATCGTATTTTTTGTTCAACATCTCACCGAGGCCGTTTACATCCATGGGTTCATCCATGCCGCCCAGGGCTTCAGAAGCCAGCTGCGCTGCTGCGGTTTTGTCCTCTTCTGTAGAATCAGTAAAGGAAGACATCTTATCAAGAACAGCTCGACCCTTGTCTGTCACAGGCTCCATAAGAAATCTGTCACCGACATCAGCCACAAAGACATCCATTCCCTGAGAGCTGTGAGGCCCTCCTTCGAACCAGTTACAGAAACATGTTGAAAGCGGCTCATTGCAACCGGTACCGAATATCACCGAACTGTCGTACTTTTCTTTCCAGTACGGATCCTGGAAATTCTTGTTGTCAGGCATCTGAATTGCGCTTCCAAAAACCTTGTTCAGCATAAGCAGGCTTCTTGAATCACACCCTCTCATTCCCCATACGGCAATGGGTTTTCCGGCTTCCTTCTCTGGCACCCGGATTCCCTCTTTATCGTACTCGTAAAGAACCTCTGAATGGGGAAAGAAGATCCCTTTAGGCGAAAGATCCGTTACAAGAGTCTTAAGATCGATCTCATCTTCGGATTCAACGGGGATGAATTCGGTCTTTCCCCCGGTCTTTCCCGGAGCATACACGGCGTATTCCGCCGAAAGCTCAAGGATGAAACTACCAAACTTCTTTTTATCAAGGCTGACCATATTCATTACCCCATTATGAATTTCTGTTTCTCGTCTTCTTTGAAATCTGACATAGCGGGCTTTCCATTTATATCAAGACCTGCAACATCTCCGAATCTGTCTTTCACTTCCATGGCAACTTTTCTGTTCATCATCAGCAGGTTGATATCCATTGGGCAGGCCCTCTCACAGGCACCGCATTCCACACATCTTCCTGCCACATGAAGATTTCGTATTACATGAAAGATCACCGAATCTGTATACTCGCAGGTGCCGCCTATCCACTTGGGATCATTCTGATCCACAAAACAGACATTGCAGTAACACGAAGGACATACATTCCTGCATGCATAGCAGCGAATGCACTTCTGGTACTCGGCACGGGTCTGCTCCCACCGGTCTGAATCAGGCAGATTCTGGAAATCAACAATCTCTTTTACTCTGTCTTCATTGGCAACTTCACCACGGGCCTCGCCCATGAAAAAATCGTATTCCTGTGCGTCAGGGTAAATACAGGCCAAGCACGAGGAACTGAGTATCTCCTGCCTGTTCAGAGAGAGTTCAAACCCTCTGCCTTTAACAGTAACGGTTTCACCGTTGTCCACGAGTTCCAGTACCTCTCTGCCCTCTGTGGCAGCAAGCACTTTCTTTTTATCAAGCACGCCGTGACAAGGTACACCAACTATGACCACATTCTCCCTTTTTATCTGCTTTTCAAGAATATTCAAAACAACAGAACGGGCATCGCAGCCTTTCACCGCAATACCAACCTTTTTGTCTGCATACTGCTTCTTGTCTTTGGTGAAATAGATGGAAAGGTTGTTTCCGCATGTTACATCAAAGATCACTCTGTCCGCCTCTTTTTCGGTGGTAATAAACAGAGGTGTTGCCGCAAGGGGCAGAGACCCCTTTTCCCATCCGAGAAACAGATCAACCTTTTTCTCGGATACAAGCATCTTTATCGTTTCGCGAAGATTATCTGTTGTGTTCATAATTTCTTAACCAGCCTTGTGGCGGGACCGAGTTCTCTTACATCTTCGGTTATCTTTGTAACAACTTTTGCAAACCTGTCTCCCTCGCCAGCAGATATCCATGAGAACTGAACCCTGTTTGGCTCTACTCCTATGAATTCCAGGAGAGGTTTGAGAACTGCAAATTTTCTTCTTGCCACATAGTTCCCGGAAATGTAGTGACAATCTCCAGGGTGACACCCCGAAATCAGCACACCATCAAAGCCTGATTGAAGGCTCTTCAGTATGAAAAGCGGGTCGACCCGACCGGAACATGGAACTCTGACAACCCTGATGGAGGGTGGGTACTGCATTCTGGAAACTCCTGCCAGGTCGGCACCTGCATAGGAACACCAGTTGCAGAGTATGGCCAGTATTCTAGGCTGCCATTCACTCATAATATTCCTTCCACAGCACTTGTCGTAAGTGCGTCAAATACGGAGAAAAGCTGTTCGTTCGTGAATCCGCGTAGATCAAGAGCCCCGCATCTGCAGGAAGCAACGCAGGCTCCACACCCTTTACAGAGGGCATCGTTTACAACTGCTACACCTTCTTCAAGGTCAATTTCTATTGCTGCATAAGCACATACATCTTCACAGTAGCCACATCCTGAACACCTGTCCGTTCTGACTTCGGCAATGGTTCCCTCTGCCAGAATAGAGTTCTTCTTCAAAAATGTGAGTGCTCTGCTTCCAGCGGCTTTCGCCTGTGCAATTGACTCGCTCATGTCCTTGGGGCTGTGAGCCAGGCCGCAGACAAAGATGCCGTCTGTGGCGAAATCAACAGGTCGCAGTTTCACATGGGCTTCCAGGAAAAGACCATCAGAGTTCAGAGGAATCTTCAGCATCTTGGCCAGCTTCAGATTCCCTTCAGGTGGGTCTATCGCAGTGGCAAGCACAAGAAGATCCGCCTCGATCACCACTTCCTTCTCAAGGACGGGATCAAAAAGGGTAACCCTTACGCGACTCTCGGGATTATCAGGATGAATTTTTTCCACCATGGGTTTGTTGTCCAGTGTATAGCGGAAAAAGAGGGCCCCGCTTTTACGGAGTTCCGAGTAGTACTGTTCGCTGAATCCGTATGTTCTGATGTCGCGGTATGCAAAATATATGTTCGCTCTGGATTTCTTGCTCTGAAGCTGCCTGGCATTCTTCACTGCTTTGGAACAACACACCCTGCTGCAGTACATTCTTCCCTTTTCCCGGGAACCAACGCACTGCACAAAAACAACTTCTCTCAACTTGCCCGGAGGAAATTTCTCTTCTTGCAGCATTCTCTCGAATTCCTTCTGGGTGATAACCCTGGAAGACTCATCGTAAAGATACTCGGTTGTTTTGTGCTCATTTCCGCCTGTGGCCACAACAACAACCCCGTGAGTCAACTCTTCCTGCTGCCCGGAGCCGTTGGTGAGCATGGTTCTGAAGTTGCCCACATACCCGGCAATATCTTCTATGGAACTGTTCAACAATACCCTGATCCCGGGATGATCCTCTACTTTTTCAATAGTCTCAGCAAGGAACTGCTGGGGATCACTTCCATCGAGATTGAAGAAGATGTCTTTCATGTTACCGCCGAGAGAACTCTCCTTTTCAACCATAAAGACCTCATGCCCGGCGTCGGCAATGGCCAGGGCACAGGTCATGCCTGCAAGACCGCCTCCAACAACAAGGGCCTCTGGATCTATGGCGATGGGAAGCCTTTTCAGAGGGGTAAGATTCCTTGCCTTACCCACAGCCATCACCACAAGATCCTTCGATTTCTCTGTTGCCAGTTCCGGCTCATTCATGTGAGCCCATGAACACTGATCACGGATATTGGCCATCTCAAACAGATAGGGGTTCAGCCCGGCTTCGCTTATAGTGTCTCTGAATAAAGGTTCGTGGGTTCTCGGTGTGCAGGCAGCCACTACAACTCTGTTAAGGCCGTGTTCTTCAATGCGCTCTTTTATCAGTTCAAGACAGTCGGTAGAGCAGGCGTACATTACATCCTCTGAATGTTCCACATTCTTAAGGTCTTTCGCCATTTCAGCCACATTCTTTACATCAACAACACCGGCAATGTTAATGCCGCAATGACAGACAAAAACTCCAACTCTGGGACGCTCACCTGATACATCCTTCTCTACTATCTCTTCCTTACCGATAGAAACATCATGTCTTCCAAGGTTAAGAAATTTCACAGCGCCGGCCACAGCTCCAGAAGCGGAAACCACAGACTCGGGGATGTCTTTGGGGCCGTTCATGGCTCCACAGACGAAAACGCCCTCACGGGTGGTTTCCTGCGGCTTGAATGTATCTGAATGGCAGAATCCGAACTTGTTCAACCGGATGTTCAGATCCTCCGCAAGTTTGCGACTGCCCTTTCTGGGTTGAAGACCAATGGAAAGAACAACAAGATCGAAAACTTCGTGCTGGATATTTCCATTCTCAAAAGTGTACTTCAGATCCAGGGAGCCATCAGGTAACTCAACAATATCCGCTATCTTGGATCTCTTGAACTTTACGCCGTAGTGGTTCTCGGCTTTGTCATAGTACTTGTCGAAATCCTTGCCGAAAGCCCTGATATCCATGTAAAATATCGATGCATCCAGATCTTTGCTGTGTTCCTTTGCTATGATGGATTGTTTGATGGCAAACATGCAGCAGGCGGATGAACAGTAGTTTCGATCAATTCCTTCATCCCTTGAGCCAATGCACTGCAGGAAGGCAATTTTCTTCGGTGGCTTTCCATCGGAAGCCCTTACAACATGCCCGCCAAATGGCCCTGAAGCCGAGAGCATTCTCTCAAATTCCAGAGAGGTGACCACATTGGGGTAGCGATGATATCCGTATTGCCCGAAGCCCAGAGGGTTGAACGGATCAATTCCAGCAGCAAGAATAACCGCGCCTGCGCTGATCTCTATTTCTTTGTCCTTGTCGTCATAGTTGATTGCACCGGTTGGGCAGACTTTTTCACAGAGTTTACACACACCCTTTGTCAGGTAAAGACAATGACTGGGATTGATTGTGTACTCAGATGGAATACTCTGAAGGAAATATCTGGAAATTGCTTTGGTCTTCCGGAGACCAACATCAAATTCATCATCTATCTTGACTGGACACTTGGCCTCGCAGAGGCCGCAGGAAACGCACTTCACCGGATCCACATACTTGGCCTGTTCGATCACTCTGCAGGTGAAGTCACCGGGCTCTCCGGATATCTCTTCCAGAGTAGACTTGATATGGATCGTGATAAGTGAATGTCTGGCACACTCACTCATCTTGGGCGAAAGAATGCACATGGAACAATCGTTTGTGGGAAAAGTCTTGTCCAACTGGGGCATTCTGCCGCCGATGGTGGGCGTGCCTTCAATAAGATGAACTTCCACACCCATTTCGGCCAGGTCGAGAGATGCCTGTATCCCGGCGATCCCCGCACCTAGAACCAGTACGGTATTCTTTTTGTTCTTCACAGGAATATGCTCTTTCTTGTGGGGTTCTCTCCCAGTTTCCGGATCTCCTCTGTATACTCGTTGGCAACTCTGGCAAACTTTGGTCCTTCAGAAGCAGAGATCCACGAAAGCTTCAGCCTTGCAGACTCAAGCCCGAGAGAATCAAACACCTCTTTTACAAGTGCAAATCTTCGTCTGGTATGGTAATTACCTGTTTCGTAATGACAATCCCCGGGATGGCATCCACCCATAAGAACTCCGTCAGAGCCACTGAGATATGCCTTCAGAAGGAAGACAGGATCAACCCTGCTGGAACACATTACCTGCAGCGGTATGATGGAGGTAGAGTACTGCAGCCTGCTGGTACCAGCCAGATCAGCTCCTGTATACGAGCACCATTTGCAGAGGAAACTGGTAATTCTCGGTGTAAATTCCTTATTCATATTGTTCTCCACAAAGAACCGGGATTCGAAGCCCTATCCCAGTTCCGGAAATTCCTCCTCTTTAAAGACCATTACAGGTATTTCTTCAGAAACATCACGCCCGGGGACATAGTCAAATATCGAAGCGGTTCTCGCACCGGTTCTGCTGAACACTGCAGCCACAGGAATGGAAACAGGGCACACATCGGAGCACATGCCGCAGCCAACACACGAGAAACTCATGTGGGTCAGCCGACCCATGTGAAAAAGCATTGTGTCCGGAGGAAGCCTCAACGCACCCTTTCGAGCCAGATGCTCCTCGAAGTAAGGAAGGTTGTAATCAAAATTCGCTGACTCGAAATCGCAGAGGGTGCAGTAACAGATCGGGCACACCCTGCTGCATCCATGGCATCCAACGCACTTTCCAAAAATGTTTACAAGACCATCCAGTCCGGAACAGTCTTTTTCTATTGAAGAAAAGAGCTTCTCTCTCTCTTTTGCTCTGGCGGCTGCCAGCTTTTCGAGGGCGACTGGATCAAGAAGAGCATTCCCGTGCTGGCCACCGCACTCCGAAAGAGCTTCCCTGGCCTTGTCACTGTTGATGTAGATCATGCAACCATGGCCTGGTTTGCATTCTCCTGCAGCAGCAATGGTTATGTCGGCATTCATAGGAATGAAGTGCTCGCAGGCCTTGCATGTATCTCTGATATTGGAGGGTATTTCCCCTGTGGCAACTACCTTCTCATATTTATGCAGCAGATCAG
>JAGLDB010000500.1 GCA_023145935.1 Candidatus Sabulitectum sp.
AAACTTAAACTTAAATTGAAACTGAAACTGAATCAGTAAAACTATCATTCCCATACAGGAAGACGGACCGTCATAACAGTCCCCTGATCCGGCTCACTTTCGGCGGTAATGGTTCCTCCATGGCCTTGAACGATCTGCTTAACCATTGAAAGCCCCAGCCCCAGTCCGCCATCCGGGTTCCGCTTGGCCTGCCTGCCCCTGAAAAGAAAGTCGAACACATGCGGCAGGTCTTCAGCAGGTATTCCCATGCCCGTATCTTCAACCGAAACAACTATGGAAGAATCCTCCCTGTACACTCTCAGGTAGATACATCCACCGGTCCGGTTGTATTTGAAAGCATTCACACAAAGATTCTGTACCACACGACGGAGAAAACTCTCTTTACCTTGAACCGGCATAACAGGTTCGTCTTCAGGGTAATAAAACTTGAAACAAATTCCCTTCTCCATGAACATCAATTCCATGAGCTCGTGTACACTTCTGCACACTTCAAGCATACTGACATTCTCATCAAGTGCTGAAGCATCCGCCCCTGTAAGGTTTCCCAGCACCATGATATCAGTAACCAGAGGAACAAGTTCCTCTGCCCTCTTACGGGCTCTACCTATCATCCGAAGGGAATTCTCGGGATTCTTCACATACCCGATCTCCACAGCGTGAAGAAGGCTGACAATGGCAGCAACTGGCGACTTGAGCTCGTGCCCCAGTATCCGCAGCACCTCGCCAGCTGTGGGCTCATCTCCACTCAATGCTATCTCAAGCTCATCTGCGATCTTGTTAAGATCAGTCATCATTCCGGTATTGCAAACACACTTCTGACTCGCCTGGTGCAGTATTACCTGCGCCCGCATCACCAGCTCCCACGGCTCATGTTTCATCAACATTTCCTTTTCTCGTCCTTGGTACAATCCCAAAAACTTTGCCGAAGATTCAGTTACTCCTCTGTGCTTTTACATAATATATAATATGTATTACCAAGTTGTTTTCATATACATGTAATGTCTGGAAAAAAATGCCAAACAAAAGCAAAATAGAATCTCCAAGAGTTTGTTTCTTTCAGTCATATTACACAGATTACATTCGTTCTCAAACACTTCTGGAAGGTTTGTCTCAA
>JAGLDB010000501.1 GCA_023145935.1 Candidatus Sabulitectum sp.
TTCATGATTTTCTCCGGGGGGCTGTTGCCGGAACTCTCTTCCAATCTCCTTGATCGCCCAAGAATGGCATCCGCATATGTTCTCAATGCAGGTATTGTATTGTTTCTTGCGGTATGGCCCTATTTTACCAGGATTCTTAAACCAGGCGAACGCAGGTATCTCTGGCTTTGTCTTCTCATGCCGTTTGGTCTTTTCCTGACTGATGGCCCCACGGTCCGACAGCTTTCTGTTATCTGGATCCCGATTGTGATCACCTCGGCTGCGTTGTTCAGCAGATACCGCTGGCTGGGAATCACTGTTTCCGTGTTCTGTCTGTTTTCTCTGGTTCCGTATTACGCCATGGAAGTGTTCCCCTACCATCACAGTGACTGGCGAACTGCAGTAGAAACTGTGGAATCCATCTCTCAACCAGGGGATATTGTTGTTGTGTTTGGGGGAAAATCAACAACTCTTGCATGGGAGTTCTATTCAAACTCAGACCTGGTCTGTTTAACTCCCGGAGGCAATACTCCGTTCGCAGCTAATGGATTTGATACAGATGGAGTAAGGATAAGGGATCGTGTTGATCCAGAGCTGTTTCTGGACAGCATTTATGCCTGCGGGAATCATCGCAGGGTCTGGGTGATCCTGGATCGCTGGGGTATTCCTTCCATACAGGGGGTAAAGGGGAAGTTTGATATGGATTTCTTTTTTTCTGCAGGTGATGATATGGAAGTTGGTTTGCTGGAGAACGCCTGTTTAGAGTAACAGAATGTAACAAAATTTGCCAATCCATGCCTCTTTTCATTAACTTCCATCATCAGAATTTAAAATTGACCACCCTTGAGAGAGGGGGATTGGCTTGAAGCTGTCCATTATCGCCGTGTCCAGGCCCGTTGCAGTTACGGTTATTTCCGTTGTTGTTGCAGTACTGGGAGCCATTGCTGTTCTTCAGATGCCTGTAGATCTTCTTCCTTCTGTAGAGTACCCCAGAATTACAATTGAGACCAGGTACCCTTCTTCAAGTCCTTATGAAGTAGAGCGTCTTGTTACAGATCCCCTTGAGAATGCACTTGCAGGGGTCAGAGGGCTTAGATCCTACTCTTCCAGATCTTACGGGGACATGAGTCGA
>JAGLDB010000502.1 GCA_023145935.1 Candidatus Sabulitectum sp.
TTTATTGATCACATGGAAGCACAGTACGGGGAACTGGACTGGTTCTTTGATCCGTGGGTTTACGGAGAAGGATACCCGATCTATGACATTGCAAGTTCATGGGTGCAGCAGGGTTCTGACTGGCATCTTACCATAAACATAGACCAGATGCAGACTGTGAGTAATTTCTTTACGATGCCTGTGGAATTCCTTGTGGAGGGGGCTTCAGCTGATTCACTTGTAACATTCCTCAACGATACTCCCAATCAGGAAGTTGTCTTTGTTCTTCCTTTTGAACCGGCATCAGTGGAATTCGACCCGGGCAGTAAGATACTCAGCACTGCTGTGCTTGGAGTAGATGAGCAGACATTTCCTCCGCAGGGAGGCGTGGGAACCATGTACCTTGGTCCTAATCCTGCTTCACTGAACTGTACGATTAACTGGCATGGAACAGGAAACATGTATCTGGAAGTGCGCATATATGATCTTTCAGGTAGAATTGTTCAAAGCAGAACACTGGAACCGTCAGTAAGAACACTGGATCTGTATGGTATTCCAGCAGGTACATATCTCGTGGATGCAGTTGCACCGGGCAATGTGAGACAAACTGCCAGGCTGGTAGTTCTTTAAGCAGGAAACCTGTTGACTGTTGTTGTATGCTGATTTTGTATATGTTGCGTTATTGGAGGTGTTGGTATGAAAAAGGGATTTACATTGATTGAGCTAATGATCGTTGTGGTTATCATCGGCATCCTTGCAGCCATTGCCATTCCGAAGTTAAAGGACGTGACTGCAAGTGCAAGAAGAGCTGCCTGCCGATCAAATCAGAGACTTGTGGTCGAGGGTCTCAATACATATTTTGCCGACAACGGAGAGTATCCGATACTTAATCGTGCAGTATGGGTTGATTACTATCTTGACGGTTATGTGCCGAAGAATCTCAGATGCCTGGAAGCTAATGGCAGATATGCTTTTATGGTCCACAAATCAGGAAACAACAATACTTACCAGATCTGTTCATGGGCGGCTCAGGTGGATTGCTGGCCTGTACACGGCTACATATGGAATAGCAGATTTTACTGGGATCAGTAGAAACAAACAGCTTCTTTCATGCAAGGCCCCTGTATTTC
>JAGLDB010000503.1 GCA_023145935.1 Candidatus Sabulitectum sp.
CTGGAGATTCTCGCTCGCTTGCAATCACACTCGGCAATCGAGCCAACCTGTTTTCATCCCGTGGAGATCTTGAATACGCCACGAACGAATACAACGAGGCAATTGAACTGCACATGCATGCCGACAACAGCAGAAGTGAGAAAAAGTCCAGATGCAATCTTGCAGACTGCCTGCGCAAGAGAGGGCAATTAGATTTGGCTCTTGATGAACTGGAAAAGGCAGATACGCTCAACGAGCACAGCGGCGATTCCTACTGGACAGCCAGAATCCTGGATTGCAGCGGAAGGACTCTGCTGGAGAACGGGCAATACAAACAGGCCAGTAAAACATTGCAGTCTTCACTTGAAATCTCCGAAAAGGAAGAATACAAAGCTCTTAGACGCCGTACACTTATAGGACTGGCCATGACTGCTTTTCTTTCCAGCGACCACGCAGCAGCTGAAGAATACTGCTCTCTTGTCCTGGCAACCGTGGACGAGGACAGAAGAGACACCCAATTACTGGAAGCAAGCATAATAATGACTGATGTGATGCTTGCTGCAGGTAACCACACCAAAGCTGTTGAGTATGCAGAGCAAGCAAAAGAAGTTGCAAAAATAATAAACAAAAACCTTATGGATATTGCTGCTGCAGCGGCTGAAGGCAAAGTTCTCTGTGAAATAGGAGACTCCATCAAAGGCATCAACCTTCTGAAAAATACAGCAAGCATAGCTGACAAATGCGGTTATGGACAGATATTCTGGCTCCGGGGAACCGAAGAATTCAGGCAACTGCCTCAACCTGAATGATAACAGTTACTCTGCTTCAATACCATACACAGCATGATCATGTGGAATTGTGCTGCGGGCAACAAGTTTTATGTATTCATGCTTAAACCTGTACTTCGCAGCAAAAGAATCTCTATTTACCACCAGAAAGCCTTCAGCCACCAGGTTCCCAAGGCGATCAGGCAGATCATCCTGACTGAACTGCCCCTCACCAAAAGCCCGAATATCATTTACGCAGAAATCTTCATCAAGAATTGATGCAATTCTTAACAAGTCACGCTGAGACCGATCAATGCGTGAGAAAGCCGTTAAAACCGCAGCCTCCATTGCCGGTGCAAG
>JAGLDB010000504.1 GCA_023145935.1 Candidatus Sabulitectum sp.
TTCCCTGCGACATCTTCTTCAGTGATTTTGTTCATCCTCTGTGCTGCCGGGTTAAGTTGAACAAATTCGAAGTCTTCCCCGTCATTAACACTTTTGAAAACGGCAATGCCATTGCTCATGTTCTTAAACATGCTCTTTAGTCGCATCTCACTCTTGCGCAGCTCTTCTTCTACCTTTTTGCGCTGAGAAATATCCCTGGAAACACCCTGAATCCCTGTGGGCTCTCCGCTGCCATCAAAAAGTATGCGCCCTCTGATCTCCAGTGGGATCATGCGCCGGTCACTGTGCTGCATATCAGCTTGAACCAGAACAGGCTCAGACCCGGTTCCACGCTTGATCATTTCAGCGATTCTCTTTTTGAGCATGGCATAAATATCTTTATCAACGATCTCACTCACACTGGAGCCGACTATGCTCTCGGGGGAATACCCAAGTACCATCTGTATTGCAGAGCTGACATATGTGATATTCAGATCAAGATCCACCATCCAGATAATGTCGGAGGTGTTCTCTTCCAGAAGATGGAGCAGTTCGCTGTTTGCCTTAAGAACTGCTTCTGACCGGCTGAATTCAGAAACATCGTGAACAACAGCCACAGGCAGTTTCCGCCCAAACCAGTTGGTTACACTTACTGATATCTCGGCAACAGCTTCAGCTCCATCTTTTCTTGAAATCATGCACTTACAGGGGGTCTCAACAGGCTTATCGGCCATAACGTCTTTCATGATCTGTTCGAAAGTTTTGCCGTCTGAGCAACTGTAAAGATCGTGGTTGTTAATTCTAAGAAGCTCTTCTATGCTGTAGCCAGTTATCTCTGCGAACCTGGAATTGACGAAAATATGTTTTCCCTCTTCGTCTGTGACCACAACACCATCCGGCAGATTTTCAATCAGATTCCGAAAACTCTGCTCGTTATCAGCAATAATGTCGTTTTTCCCTGCGGAATCAGATGCCATGACTCCTCCCTGCTTGAAAGAGACAATACTGTTGCCTGTCCCGTGGCGTCAATGCTGAGAAAGCATTCCGGGATCTAAAAAAACTCTTCCGGTGTCTCAGGCTCCGGTCATGGGAATACGGAGTCGCCTGGCAAAGAGAAACACCAGG
>JAGLDB010000505.1 GCA_023145935.1 Candidatus Sabulitectum sp.
TGAAGAGGGAACTTCCAGGTTCCGGTCTGGTACTGCAGGTACATGATGAGCTGGTTCTTACATGCAGTGAAGAACAGAAAGAAACGGCGGAACTCATACTGAAAGAAGAAATGCAGGGAGCCTTCCGGTTGGAAGTTCCCCTTACTGTTGAAACAGGTTTTGGTTCCAACTGGCTTAGTGCTGGCCACTGAGGAAAGAGATATGAAAAAGATATTACTGATAATAATCATGATGATGGTAATTCTGACTACCTCCTGCGGAAGAGAAAGCAGGGTAAATGTTCTTCTCATACTAATGGACACTGTAAGGGCCGATCATCTGAGTTGCTATGGGTATGAGAGAAATACAACACCGTACATCGACAGTCTGGCCGCGGTTGGAACCCGTGCTGAATACTGCCAGGGGCAGGCTTCGTGGACTCTTCCCACCATGACCACAATACTGTCCGGTGTATCATCGGTTGTTCACGGCGCAGGAAGAAGCAGCACCGGGTTTCACGGGATTTCTCCTGATGTACCATGGCTTCCAATGTCATTTCACAGAGAGGGCTACAGAACTGCCGCATTCTTTAATGTAATGTTCATGAATGAGGATTTTGGATTTCACAGGGGATTTCAACATTTCGACTGTCAGGGCGTAGCCAGCGGGAACAGCCTTCGCAAGGCAGAGCCAACGGTAGATGATTTTCTTGTATGGCTGGACTCCAGCGATCAGAACAAGCCTTTCTTCGCCGCAGTACATTTCTATGACCCTCATATTCCATACAGAGCACCGGAGCCATTCCGGTCACTCTATACTGATCCGGCATACAATGGCGAATTCGATGATTCGTGGGGCGAGGGGGTTACCGAGATGATGGATGTTAATTCCGGTGAAGTGGTTCCCACGGTTTCCGATATGGCAAATCTTGTTGCCCTTTACGACGGAGAGCTTCAGTACATGGATTCTGAGATCGGCAGAATGCTTGCGGATCTGAGATCAAGGGGGCTGGCAGAGAACACTCTTGTAATTCTTGTAGGCGATCATGGAGAAGAATTTCTTGAGCATGGAGGAATTGAGCATGGACGCACCCTTTACGAAGAAACCACACACGTTCCACTAA
>JAGLDB010000506.1 GCA_023145935.1 Candidatus Sabulitectum sp.
CATTTTTTGCATTAACTATGGCACAAATATCAACCTTGTCCCCAAACCGGGCAGACCGCAAACTGCTGCACATATTCTCAACTTCAGTCAATGGAATATCTGTGAGAATATCAAGTGCTTTCTGTCTATTCATTGTTTTTCCAGTTCAGATAGAGTTTTTCAAAGTTCTCAAGAAATGATACTGTAAGTTCTGCCCGGGAAAGCATCTTTCCAGTCAGAGAGAAAAGAGATTCAGCACATGAGTCAGATTCGTAATGTGATACATTCAAACCTGCCCCAACTGCCATGTAATAGATGTTACCTATCTCACCCCGCACCTCACACAAAATCCCGCCAAGCTTCTTGTCGTTTACAAACAGACCATAGTTTTTCGCCACAAATACATGTTCCGGGAAAAACCCAAGCACGCTCAGTTCAAGTGACTTCAGAGCCAGCTCTGCCACTTCACCTGCCCTGGCAAGTTCCACTTCAGGCCGAAGAAGAATTGAAAGGTACAGGTTTTTTCCAGAAGGGCTTGACCATGTTCCACCATCTCTGGCCTTCCCTGCAGTCTGCCTGTCAGCAGTTATTACAGTACCTGACACAGCGCTGGAATTACCCAGCATCATCGCTCTATCGTTTGTTGATGTGATTTCAGGATAGTATTCAATGGTTTTCCCAATAACTGTTGTATTCAACATGGTGGAAAGTACTTCACCCGATGGTATATCAGGAACGGAAACTAGATGATAACCAAGGTTTGTGGAAGCCGTAATATCGAACCCCATATCTCGAAGACCCTTAATCCTCTTCCAGACTGAAGCTCTGCTAACACCAAGAGTGCCTGCAATTTCTTCACCGGAAACAAAGGAATCAGCACTTTTCAATATCTCTACAACCGCAGCCGAAGATGGCATTCAAACCTCCTGAAAAGGGGAACCTAATACGCCGGGAAAATGAACCGGCAAAAGCAAATTGTCAACTAACAGATATTAACAGGTTTACAATTCCCAAACTAAAAGAAAGAGGGCAGAAAGCAATATCAGATCACTTCCACCCCATATCTGTTGAAACTCATAATATTCCATACACAACAAATCACCAGTTTAGCTGACTCAG
>JAGLDB010000507.1 GCA_023145935.1 Candidatus Sabulitectum sp.
TCTCGTCTCCGTGGTCGCTCATCTGATAGCTGACACTTATACTGACACCATCATTCAGCACTGAAGTATCCAGTTCAAACATCATGCGACCCCGGCTGTACTCACCGTTTGTTCTGCTGTCCATTGTAACGAAATTGGTTGAGTTGCCCCCCCAGTAGGGATCAGGGCAGTGAATTCTGTGGCGACTGTGAAGGTCTCCCCAGAACTCCATATCTCCTGCGCCCAATATAACGTTCTCAAAATTCTGTAGTGCCAGTTGAATAACTGATCCGCCGCCGGTTACGATGAAAACACCTTCTTCAGGGCTGATGGTTTCGGTTGTACCTCTCCAGGTTTTCAGCCTTATGTACAGGTCATCTCCTGCAGTGGTATAGTTGGAAAGGTCAAGAATAGCGGCTGCGATGTTGCGATCAAAAGCCCCGGTGGAAGTTCTGTCAGTCCGAAGAACATTATCAGACATCCTGATAATCTGACCTGATCCGGTAGAGTTGAATGACCACATCATCGTAGCGGTTCCACCCACCTGAAAATCCCAATAGAGGGGAACAGAATCCGGAAGCCACTCTCCTCCCTCCAGATCGTCTTCCCAGAAGGTCATAAGTACATCACCGGGAGACTCCCCTTCAAATCCCTCAATGTTGATCTGATCTCCCAGTTCAGGAGAAGACGTCTCTGGAAGGTTCCAGTTGATCACATTCAGGAGCAAAGTTCTTCCGTCATCGGAGTAGGAAGCAAAATCATGTGCACCGTAGTGAATCCTTCTTTTGTAGAGAAAAGTCTCATAAATTACAGAAACACCGGACATATCTGAAAAATTACCGGAAAACGCAGTGATAAGCTGTGTGCTGTCTGTAAATGCTTCCAGAGTGGTCACTTTGGCACCGGGAATCGAACTGTCATAGACAAAAAACTGAGTTGAGTCAATGTTGTCGTGTATGGGGTGATCAACGATCTTCCACATTTCACAACCGACACCAACCGAACTGTTTGCGATGTGTCCCATAAAGAATACCTGTTTAGCATCTTGAGCATCCAGTGCAATAATTGGTACCCGAATTGACCGCAGAGTGTCAGCAATGCTGATATGACTCTGCCC
>JAGLDB010000508.1 GCA_023145935.1 Candidatus Sabulitectum sp.
TTACCCAATTCTCCGGTATCCACCCAACCTTTGTCTCCTTATAACCTTTTCGATTCTCGTTTCTATCTTTCATTTGTAAAACCATTCTTTTTCATTGTGCACAAGGTTGTAACTTCTGAATTTCTTCAGCGGTCCGGCGGATGTATTGGCATATTCACCGATTTTTCCTAGAATCATCAAATGGACAAATGAGTACATCAGTCTGTTTAAAGAGGCTGCAATGTATCTTGATGATCGGCGTCTGAATTCTTTGTTGTCAGTAATAGAGAGTTGCTGCATTTCTGGATACTCCTGCATTAGAACAAGCACTATCTGTTCTCCCCACATATCGTCTGGGTTTCTCGATTTTGGCAGATTCTCGCAAAGGATAAGATCCAGATTTGCATATCGATCTCTTAATGCGAAGTCGTTGATTACCTTTACCAACCCTTGAAATACAGGATTTGTTCTGAAAAAATGCAAGTCTTTCTGATTAGTACTCTTCCTTATAAAATCATCAGAGTAACAATGATTGAAGACATAATTCAAGAGCTTTACAATGTTGTGATTGAAATCATCCTTGATTGTTACTATTGTTGGAAGCTTTCCCGTGTTCTCCAGTGTATAGAAACAGAAAATACATTTCAGCAAACGTTCCAATCCGTTTGCTAAAAGAATTAACGGAACATCAATTGCTTCATTGTAGTAGTGCTCTTCCTGAATTAGTTTGATACCAGTAGAAATTAGCTCCGAAGAGATTCTTACTTCTTCTTTTAGAGTTCCGCGAATGACAAGTTCTTTCCAGTTGGTCATGATTTTCCTGCTGACTCAGTAGGCGGTCTTGAGAAGGGTTCTTCGAAATATTTGTCAACGTCATTTTGTTTGCCAAAGTAGCTCCAGGATTTCTTCGATATAAATAGTCTAGAAAATCCGTCTCCCAATTCTCCTGAAATGACGCTGTAATAATGCTCGGCAGGTATCCTGATATCATACTTGTTTATAAGCAGCTTGTACCTGGGTCTACCTGCATTTCGGTCATTCATGTTGTTTCCCATCGAGTATCTTCAATGCTATCCTCAAGTTTGCTCAGGAGTTTTTCATTCTTCAATAAAACTA
>JAGLDB010000509.1 GCA_023145935.1 Candidatus Sabulitectum sp.
CTGGAGATTCTCGCTCGCTTGCAATTACACTTGGCAATCGAGCCAACATGTTTTCATCCCGTGGAGATCTTGAATACGCCACGAACGAATACAACGAGGCAATTGAACTGCACATGCAGGCCGACAACAGCAGAAGTGAGAAAAAATCAAGATGCAACCTTGCTGATTGCCTGACGAAGAGAGGGCTGTTGGGTTCTGCCCTAAAAGAGCTGGAGAAGGCTGATTTACTAAATGAGCACAGCGGTGATTCCTACTGGACAGCCAGAATCCTGGATTGCAGCGGAAGGGCTCTGCTGGAGAACGGGCAATACAAACAGGCCAGTAAAACATTACAGTCTTCACTTGAAATCTCTGAAAAGGAAGAATACAAAGCTCTTAGACGTCGTACACTTATTGGACTTGCCATGACTGCTTTTCTTTCCAGCAATCACACAGCAGCTGAAGAATACTGCTCTCTTGTCCTGGCAACCGTGGACGAGGACAGAAGAGACACCCAACTACTGGAAGCAAGCATAATAATGACTGATGTGATGCTTGCTGCAGGTAACCACAGCAAAGCTATTGAGTATGCAGAGCAAGCAAATGAAGTTGCAAAGATAATGAGAAAAAACCTTCTGGATATTGCTGCTGCAGCGGCTGAAGGCAGAGTTCTGCTAGCAATGGAAGACACCGTACAGGGCAACCTTCTTCTGAAAAACGCTGCATCCATTGCTGACGAATGCGGTTATGGCAATTTGTTCTGGTTCCGGGGGATTGAAGAATTCAGGCAGTGACCTTAACTCTTTTTATCAATGTTAAGCAATTCAAAATCTTTATGAGGAATGGTGCTGCGGGCAACAATTTTCATGTATTCATGGGTAAACCTGTACTTCGCAGCAAAAGAATCTCTATCTACCGCCAGAAAGCCTTCAGCAACCAGATTCCCAAGGCGATCAGACAGGTCATCCTGACTGAACTGCCCCCCACCAAAAGCTCGAATATTATTTACGCAGAAATCTTCATCTAAGATTGATGCAATTCTTAACAAGTCACGCTGAGACCGATCAATGCGTGAGAAAGCGGTTAAAGCCGCAGCCTCCATTGCCGGTGCAAG
>JAGLDB010000051.1 GCA_023145935.1 Candidatus Sabulitectum sp.
TGTACCCGATAGAATCAGGCTACATTGCCAATAGCCCCTCCGGGGGTTGTTTTATGCTGAAAAAGGCTCCCCAAAGTAAAAGCAATACGGTTCCAAACCAGACCGAACAAGTCTCTCCAGGTGCAAAATTCATGAAAGTTGTGGAACACCCTTAACCTGTCGATGGATATAAAAATGGGGAGCTTCTGCTCCCCGAAAAGATAAATGGCTGGCGAACAGGGAGTCGAACCCCGATTATCGGATCCAGAGACCGATGTCCTGCCATTGGACGATTCGCCAGCGAGCAGCAATTATCATAAATTGATTATGTTCTGTCAAGTATTTTGAAAAGGAGGGAATGCGTGTCTAAGAAGAATACTGCTGGAATTCTGCCAAATTTTATTATTGCAGCACTTGTGCTTTTTCTGACGTCCCTTATTCTGGGAGACCGCATGGTGTTTTCAGGATTCTGGGGCATAATAATTACGGCCGGTGTAATCGGACTTTTGAATTTCTTTATTGCACCTGTTATTGCGCTTCTTACCTGCCCTCTGCAGATACTGACTCTTGGGCTGGCCAGATTTCTTGTGAGCGGGCTGATGATTATTCTGGCGTCACACTTCCTTGATAGTTTTGCCGTTGCCAGCTACTGGTGGGCAGTACTAGCTGCTGTGGTTATTTCCATTCTGACCTCTGCTGTTGAAAATCTCTTCGGTGTCAGGAATCGTCAGAACTGATCTTCCGCACAATACCTGCAGGGGTCTGCGCCTTACCTTGGCCCAATGGATTGTCCTTAAGAATAGCAATAAGCAGATTCTGATCTTTTTCCAGAGGGTAACAACCAAGAATGTTTCCACCCAGGTCGTTTATGTCCACCACAGCCACAGCGCAACCGAATCTTTCTGATAACTTCTTTGAAACTCCTTCCGGATCCAGCGGGGCAAGACTTACTGCGTTATTGAATGGTGGTATTGTGCCGCTTGTCGGCCCGTCTATAGATCTGGCACAAGTGCCTGCTATCCTGTAAAAATCTCCTCTTCTGCCAAAAATCTTAGTGAAGCCCCCAGCCATGGCAGCAAAAAGAATTCTGGCCGTTCCGCATTCCCGCAGGGCGCATTCCATAGTCTCCGGCATTCCCAGGCCTATTCCCGAAGGTGTTCTTGTTACATATCTGCTAAGAAATCGGGCGAGAGACCTTACATGAAGATCGTCCTCTCCAAGAACAAAATACCTGCCCTGGCTACCGCCTACAGCCTTCTCACTTACAAAAAGAGTATCGTCAGCGGACAAAACCAGCCCTGCTGAAGAAAGGCCTTCATGTATTGCCTCTGCCAGATCGTCTCCGCGAAGAATCAATCTGGTCTTTACAGGAATTCTCTGCCAGTCAACGCCGTCTATGGTAATTACAGGAGCCTTTGTCTGCATATATTCCTCTCTCAACCTTCTTAAGGGGGTAATACTCTTGAATCTAATTGAATCCACATCAGCGGAAGTAGCAAAGGCGGACCATTCTATTATTCTTCTTCCCGCCGGCAGCCTGGAACAGCATGGAACAGAGGCTCCACTTGGCTGCGATGGAATAATTGCTCAGGCTCTGTGCCGTAAGACTGGAATGATCACAGCTACGCCGGTGCTTCCAGCTCTTTTCTACGGTTATTCCCTCTGCCACACATCTTTTCCCGGAACATTCTCAATATCAGAGAACACCTACTCTGCTCTTCTACTGGACATTATCAGCGAGGCTGCAAGAAACAAATTCAAGCAAATTCTTATTCTCAGCGGTCATGGTGGCAACAGAAGCTGTGCCGAGAGGGCAATTGCAAAATCAGATAGAGCAATAAGCAGCCACTACATAGGTTACTGGCAACTGCCCGGGGTACAGAAGGAAGAGAACCTTCTGTTTAAAAAATCAGGATATCACATAACTGCAGCCGAAACATCAATGGTCTGGTACTTACTTTCAGGATCTATCCCCGGAGTATTCACAGGCACATATCCCGCGGCAACAGAAATCATTTCAAATCTTTCCCCGGAGCAATGGAGAAACGCCTACCCTGATGGAGGAGTGGGAGCTGATCTATCGGATGCATCTGTCAGAAAGGGTAAAATTCTTTTTGATTTCATTGCGAATTCTCTGGGTGAAACCATTAAGAAAATGAGATGATCAGGCTCTGCAGTATCTATGTCTAGTAGAGTATGCAATTGGTGTATTTCCCTGAAGGAACAGAGATTGCTCAAGAATACCAGCTTTACTTGAAATCGATAGTGCAGGAGGATTTCTTGACGGATGTACCCTAATGCTGTATGGTCAAATTCATGTGGAAGATAAATACATTAGATAACTGACATTGTTGCTTCGCTAACGATCCTGGATTTTTGCTGAAGCTGTCTTTTCCGTTATCTGACAAGTAGAACAAAGGAGTATCTATGAATGATGTTCATCTGGTTTTGTCTATTCCTCAGGGTATTACAACCGCTACCTCCCTTGGAGTCGAGGGACTCGCCAGGCACCACAGCCCAGGCTCGGGCAAGCACTTCAAGGGCCGTAAGATTTTGGTTGATCTGGCGGTCAAAGATCAAAAACCGGATTTCACATACCTTGATGACGGAGGTTGGCGTGATGCTCTTGGCGACAGCATAAACGCACTTGCTGCAGCCGGTGCCGGTAACCGCACCAAAACAGCTCTGTCCAACAATGCATTCTCGTGTACCCCGGTTGAAGCTTACAACCGGGTATTTCTGGCAAAAACTGGTGGTAAGGTTTTGGAAATGGAGAATGCGGGTCAGCTCCATGTATTCAAATCCCATGACTGCCATGAAGATATGTCCCAGTCTGAGGTTGCAGAAGCAGCAGGAACTCCTGATGATCCTCACAGAGAAAGCCACCTGTACCTTGTGATGTGCCCGATACAACTGCTGCTGGTATCAAATCTTACCCCTGTTGAATACGCCTGGTATGCTACTCACAGACCAGGTAAGATGTTTCGCCAGGTAATTTTCACGGAACTTCAGACTGAACACTGCCGAATTGCTGCTCAGAGCCGCTTCACCAATGCCAGAAAAGAAATAGAGACTCTGCCTAAAAAGAAAACGAAGACAATAGTGTCCGGCGATTGTATAAATGAAGTACCTTTCCATATGTGGGCTGGTTACAAGAACCGCAAAGAAGACGGACTGTACATCGCTGATCAGGAAAAGATCAATGTGTGGCGGTTCCCTTCCGAGATTTCAGCATTGTGGGAAAGAGCAGAAGGCTAACTTCTGCGAAGCCATCGCATCTCTCCCGGGTAAGATGCATTACTTTTCTCTCGCATGGCAGAAGGGGCATGACTTTCGTCACACCCCTTCTTTTCTAACTGCAGGATCAGCCCTTGATTTCGATCTTTCGATGAAGAGCCTTCTCTTCCTTGGGAATAGTGATAGTAAGAACACCATCCTTGAAAGATGCATCAGCCTCATCAGCTTTCATATCGGATGGCAGAGTAAAGCTGCGTACAAAAGAGCCGTATCTGAACTCTCTTCTGTGCCAGGTATCACCCTTCTGCTCTTCATCTATCTTCTTCTCTCCACGAATGGTGAGAACACCATTTGAGACCTCTATGTCGATGTCTTCTCTGGGAATCCCCGGAAGTTCTATCTTGAATCTGATGGAATCACCCTTTTCACAGATGTCCACCGGTGGTGCCCACTGAACATTCGTGTCCTCTGCATCATCAGGCCACAGTCCGTCAACAAGCCTCCCCATGGACCTTGCCATATCGTAAGGCATCATTTTCTTTCTATATATCATTGCCATTCTCCTCTCTTCCCTTTTCAGGGGTTGTCTTTGCTCTATCCTTACGCATAGACCTTGCCAGAATAGAAAAGAATGCGTTTATATTGTTGTAAATCAAGGTATTAAGGTATTGTACATAATTCATATTTGAAGTGAATTACGATACAGGCAGAAAAAGAGCGTCAGAATGGTGTGCCATTCTGACGCTACTTTCAGATGCAGACTATTCTATGAACCAACTACGCTGATATCCTCCAGAAGAATTGAAGGATTATCGTACATACTATCGGTGTAGTAAGGCTTGTTCTCTACGGCAATTGTCTTTGAAAGCATCTCATAGATATTACCGGCCATCATGGCATCTTTAACCCTACCTACAACCTTGCCGTTTTCAACATACAACCCCGGGTTCAAACCGATTGAAAGATCGCCATTCAGGATGTTACCGGAGTGGGCTCCCAGGGCGCCGTAAACAATCACGCCGCGATCCATCATGGCAAGCATTTCTTCAAACGATTTGCTTCCCAGGGAAAAGGTTGCGTGGGAAAGACTGGGAGCAGGGCTCATTGAAACCTTTTCGCCACCCCACATTCCACCTCGAAAACCTGTTCCAAGAGGGGCTGTGTTCATTTTCGAAGCGTAATCAAGGTTGTTGTAAACAGTTTTGAAAACACCATTTTCAAACACAGGAACACGGCGGGTTTTTATTCCTTCGTCGTCGAAGAATCTTCTACCGGTTCTTCCCTCTGCTGGATCGCTGATCAGTGAAATAAGAGGAGAAACAACCGGTGAATCAACCTTGTTCAAAAGCGGGGAAACCTTTTCGTAAAATGATTTTGCCGAAGAAGCAACTCCAAGCCTCCAGGTAAGAGCGTACATGGAATCCGGGGTGAAGAGAACTTTCATCCTGTTATCGCCTATTTCCACTTCCGGGAGAGAACTGTGGAAAAAATCCACCGTTCTTTTCACATCAGATACACATGGTTCAGCGTCAGAGACTCCTATGAAAACATTTCGTATACCGGAGCTTGTTCCCGGATAAATCATCGAGCCCATGCTGTATACTGTTGATTCCTTCTGGCGAAGATCAGAACCTGAGGTGTTAAGTATTCTTAGTTCAGAAGTGCCGCAACCGGCTGCTGCCTCAATAATACCCTCTTTGATCACACCGTAAAGATCTTCGATCTGCTCTACATTCTTTCTGATTTCCGGGAAACTCATACCCTCTACTGCTTCATCATAGTCTTCAGAAATTGAGATAGAACCGGAATCAGGAAAATCGTAAAGAGCTTCAACACCGGCATCAAGGGATGACAAAGCGTTGGCTACAAGCTCCTCTCTATCTATGAGGTTCTTGGTGTAGGCAAAACCCAGCTTATCATCCTTGAGAATTCTCAGAGATACTCCTGACTGAATGGAAGCAGACACCTCATTCACTGCTCCATTTACCTTGCTCATACTCAGAGATTTTTCCCTGATGCTGTATACTTCCGCCTTAAGCCCCTTTGCAGCAGCGATCTTAAGCAGCTTTTCCATTATACACCCCCCACAACCATGGAACGGATAAGAACACTTGGGCCTCCGTAACCACTTTTGATATTCATCTGCCCTTTACCGCATCCTCCACGCTCGCTGAGCTTCATATCGTTGTCCATAGCTTCAATGTTTTTCATGGTTGTAAAGAGATTACCCATAATGTTGATATCCCGCACCATCTCCTTTATTTCTCCATTTTTAACAATGTAGCCATACTGAGCACCAAAAGTGAAGTTCTCTCCTGATGTCTGCCCGCCTTTGCCGTCGCACAGATAAAGACCATCGCCCATCTGTTTCATCAGATCTTCCAGGTGCATCTCTCCCTTTTCAAGATAGATGGTACCCATTCTGACAATAGGCTCAAATCCATGATCCTGGGCTACGCAGTGACCGGTAACCGGTTCATTAAACTCGGCTGCAGTTCTTCTTGAATGAAGTCTTCCCTTGAGAATTCCGTTGACCATGAGAGGAATTGTCTTTACCGGTACTCCCTCGTCATCATATTTGTAGAAACCAACCTGATTGGGGATGAGCGTATCGGCGATAATGGTAACAACATCGCTTCCAATCTGCTTATCCATTTCCATTTTCGCTCTGAGAGGTGGATTATCCTCAATTATATCTGCTTCGCTGAAGTGACCGAAGGCCTCGTGGATGAAAACACCTGTAAGACTCGGGTTGATCACCACATCATAGGTACCACCTTTTACCGGATCGGCATCAAGTAGCTCTCTTGCGATCTGTGCCCTTTTAAGAAACACATCTTCTCTGTCTTTGAGAGCTGCCATTCCATTGGCACCACCAACTGCAGCACGAATATTCTGAGTCAGATCGTCGCGTCTGGCAACAACTTCTCCACCAATACTCACCGTGCAAACACGCTCACGAATGGCAGAACCTTCACTGGAAACGAAAAACTTTTCTCTGTCTACCTCGCTATAGGCCATGTTCGTATTAGCAATCTCCGGCTGATCAAGCATTACATCATTGTATTTCTTCAAAAGGGTCATCTTCTCTTCAAGAGATACCAGAGCAGGATCACCCTTCAAGTCAGGCTCAACATTGTCTTCAAAAACTTCAACCCCGGCCAGCACTACGGTTTTCCCTCCGCCAGCCATTGCTGAAGCTCCCTGTACAGCAAGCTTGACTGCTTCCGGTACATCCTCTTCTTTTGTTACGGTAACCGAAGAAAACCCGCCGTCCTTAAGAGCTCGCACTACAAAGCCATCTGTGGTATTGGATCCGGCCTTTTTTAATTCGCGTCCAGCCATTGAAATTGTGGTAGTTTTCTTCACTTCGTAGCGAATATCCACATAATCAGCGGCTGCTGTGGAAATCATTTCCTTTAATTTCTCAAGCATAATTCCCCTATCTTTTTGTCTACTGGTGTGTTCAGAGATGCAGAGATATACTAAAAAAGTAGTTTTTGTACCAAAAAACTGATCTGTGCTAGAGGAACAAACTTCGTATTACTCATATGTCCCTGTTGCGTTGTCCTGCGGAGACGGCAGAACAGAGGTGGGATTCTCCATACTCTGGAAGAGCTGTTTGTACAGCCTGCTGGAGTTGTAAAGTTCAAAATGGGTACCCTCTCCGACAACACTGCCATTGTCGAGGAGAATAATGCGGTCTGCAATTCTTACGGTCTCTGCTGAATGTGTCACAAGAATGATAATGCACTTCTCTTTCATCTTCAACAGGGAATCATGTATTTTGTTTCGGGCGATCATGTCCATACCTGTTGTTATCTCATCAAGAAAGAGAATCTCCGGTTTTCTCAGAAATGCCCTGGCAAGCACCACCCTCTGTTTTTCTCCACCGCTGATGTTTCCGGCATTTTCAGACATGTCTCTGTTGATACCGTTCTCTGTGCTGTCCAAAAAGTTTTCCAGGTGAGTCTGCTCTACGACTTTCTCAATATCCTGTTCAGAAGCGATGCTACCCATAAGAATGTTTTCTCTGATTGTTCCACTGAATATAAATGGAGTCTGCCTGACAGTAGCAGTTCTCGACACAAAGTAATCACGATCTATTTCTTGAATTGGAATGCTATTCACAAGGATTTCTCCCTGCTGAAGGTTGTACTCTCGCTTAAGCAGACCCATCAGGGTTGTTTTTCCGGCACCACTTGGGCCAACAAAAGCCACTATTTCGCCTCTTGCAAACTTTGTCGAGATTCGGTTGAGGATATAATCCAACTCAGCCGGGTATTTGAAACAAAGATCCTTGACCTCTATGCTCTCGATGGTTTCAAAGCAAGACATGCCCGATTCAGCCTGGTTCGGGAAATCCTTGTAGTTACCCTTTTGTTCTGAAAGAATTTCCGACATTCTTTTCATAACTGCTTTGCTTTGCTGGTAGGCTATGTTTCCCTGGAACAGATACCCAACAGCCTGATATGTGTACTGGACGAGAATACTGTATGCGAAATACTCGCCAAAAGTAAGAGTTCCTTTCATAAGAGCATATCCACCTATTCCCAGCAGAGATGCTTTTCCAACCAGTGGCGACATCTGCCCCATAATGCCCGGCTTGAAGTTTTGTCTCATTGCATACATTGTTCTGTCAAATTCAATCTGCAACCTTGAACTGTATTTTTCAACGAACGCCTGAACAGCAGAGAACTCTCTGATTTCCTTCTGACCCTGAATGCATTCCGATAGAGTGGTTGAGGATTTCGCCATAGCCTCGTTCTTTGCAGTTGTTGATGCAACAACCTTTTTGTTGAACACTGTCATGGATGCAAAGAGCATTGGCAGCGAAGCAAGTGTTGTGCACAAAAGCAGAACATTGTAGTGGTAGATCAGAACCATGGTAACTATTAACACTACAACACCGTAAATTAGTGAAACCAGGTCGCTGTTTACAAATTTGGCAAACAGCTCAACATCCTGCTCTATCCTTTTAAGGACATACCCTGTTCCCTGGATATTCTGCTCTTCCGAACTTCTTGAGAGAAATGTCCCAAGCATTCTGGTCTTCATAGTATTCTTAAGCTTTGTAGTAAGAATCCTGCACATGTACGAGGTTCCAAGTTGTGTAAATATCACCCCAACTTGCGCCGCAACAGCTAAACCAGTCCACATCACAAGCCTGCCCATATCTCCTGCTGGCACTATTGAGTCAAGAACATTCTTGCTTATCAGCGGTACGATCAATAGCGTTGCAATCCGTCCTATATACACCAGGTAAAACAGTAAATTCTTACCGAGATTTGCACGATAAAAATTCTTGTAAATGCTGATCACAGTGTTCATTCTTCTCCCTGCTGTTTCTACTCAAGTCCTTATCATCTGTTTCCGCATAAAGACAATGAACAACAATTGCGTTGATCCAGTCAGACAATAAGACCGTATCTTGCTTAATATCATCAGGTTACAGCATTTGTCAACCGTTGACAGTAACACCCGGACCGTATATACTGTAAACAGGGAAAATTCCCGGAAACATCCCCAAAACGAACTGATTCCAGTGCCTTAGACTAAGACTCGTGAAGACGGCGTCTAGCTGGGAATTCTGTTTCCATAAACATTTCCCGCTCTGTTGACATGTCAGTCTGAGCGGCTTAGATATCTTATGTGCATGGTTGGCAACTATTTTCGTAGTACTTTAGTGGGTATTTGTCTTTGAATGTAGGGGAAACGGGGGATGACAATGAAATTTCTTGCTTTATTAATACTTCTTTTGCCTGTTGTCTGTTTTGGGGCATCTGTTGTTCGCACAATTGATGCACCGGACACCAACATCAGCGGGCTGGCATGGGGAGGAGACAAGCTCTGGGCACTTGATGAGGGATCTTCCATGATTTACGGGATCAATCCTGTCACAGGCAGCATTGAGGTAAGTTTTGAAGTGCTCCATCCCTCCTGTCCCACATTTTCTCCAGCAGGACTTGCTTATAGCGGTGGAACTCTGTTCAGCAGCTATGTTTCAGGTAACTCCAGTTCATACGTATACTTCTACAACGACTCTGGAAGCTATCTCGGCTACGACCTACTCTGTTGAGGATACTATCTCCCGTTGGTAACGGGATTAGCGATGTCCGGTTCCACTACATACGTGAGCACTACCTACAACAGCACATATGAAGGATGCTATTCTATGGCATATTCTTCTCCTACCGCAGGATACACCAGTAAATCGGATTATATTGGTAACTATTCAGGCACTCCAACAGGATATGACATTGGTTACCAGCCCAGTGATGCACAGGGTGACATCTGGATGGCAAACGACAATGCCACAAGCCCGGTAGCATGCTACCAGGTAACCTCCGGAGGAATTGTCATGTCTCTGGAAGCTTCGATTGGCATTGGTTCAGACATTCGCGGTGTTACATTTGAGGAAGGGTCTGGTCAATACCTCTGGGTGAGCAACCAAACCACAGACGAATTGTACAGAATCGAGTTGACTACCGGTACAGAAGACGCTTCCACAATTGATCTTCCAGGTATAGCTGAAATTACAGTTGCACAGAATCCCTTTTACTCTTCCACTCTCATAACTCTCACAGGCTTCCCCGGTGAAGTGTCTCTGGAAGTATTTGACCTGAGGGGCAGAATGGTAATGTCAGAAGTTGCGGAAGGTTCTCTGCTGCTGGACGGAACATCCCTGCCATCCGGAGCTTACCTTATGCGGGCAACCGATGAGACTGGTAATTCTGCTACTGCCAGCGTGCTTAAGTTGTAGGAATTCACAACAAGGATAATGGGCGGGATAACTCCCGCCCATTTTTTTGTCCCAGTTGCAACTATCATTCAATTTCTTATAATCTGTAAGAATGTCTAAAGCAGGAAGGAGGAATTGAATGATTAGCTGTGTTCTTTTACTGGTACTCGGAACAAGTACTCTACCTGTGGAAACTACAGCAGCTGTCACAGAGATTGATTCAATGGTCCAGAACTGCCTTGATCAAGATATTCTTTATCCTGCAAGACATTTTCTCGGCACTATGAAACCAGTTCAGGGTCCTGGAATAAAGTCGTGGGAAGTATTTATCTTCGAGGAAACAGAATACGAACTTCTTGACGATGATATGCTTATGAGCCAGCGTCACTACAGAATGGATTGTCTTTTCAACCATGCCGATTATGAGATATTCACAAGCTTCTTCTTCGATATTGAAGAAAACCCGGTTCTGTGCATTTCAACCTGGCGCACAGAAAATGGCCACTCCCTTCTCTATGAGGACAGATTCTATTTTTCTGAAGGCACTATTATTGCATGCTCATCTGATGGAGCTTCATTAAGACTCCCCTCTGATGAAGACACGCAAAAGGGTCTGGATCGCCTGGGGTATGCACAATATGTTCTGAACCAGATTATGAATGAACCTCCTGGTACACCCCCTGTATTGTTTGAACAGATCGAATATATCTACGCCGAGTTTTAGACAAAAATATCCCCTGCTTTTGCACTTGTCTTCTGCATTTAAATCAGTTTTTCTTCCACGCTTTTGCCTCAAACATGAATCGAAAGCTCCTGTGTATGTATTAATCAGGTGTTGACATGCGTTAAAAGGTCTGTTATAAAAAACGAGGGTTTCATAAACCAGCAGGTAATTCTGGAATCCAGCTTACACCCCCCCCCCATAGTGCCTGCACTTTTTCGGGGAAAGGGATGTAACATCCATGAATACGGAAATCAAAGAACTGATCGATGAAAGGCAGCTATCACAGTGGCATCTTATGATTGCTTCATAAGCTACGAAGCAACCCAGAACGCATAACTTCCCGCTTTGTTTCCTGACCTGAATATACCATCCGGTTGATTCCGCCCAGGAATCAGCCGGACTTCAACAAGATGATCCTGATACGTACAATCTGTAGGACATGCTGATACGAACACGGCGCTTTAGTTCTGCAGCATTGTGAACTCAGTTTGCTGTTCAGCTATAGTATATATTTATTCATTATTGATTTTATTCTTGTGGCATGGCCTCTTTCCTGAGCAACAAGCATAGAAAATGTTTCAATTATGTTTTCAGCCAGATCAGTGAAAGAAAGCAGGGTTCTGTAAATGCTTTCAGT
>JAGLDB010000510.1 GCA_023145935.1 Candidatus Sabulitectum sp.
CTGAGAACATGAACTGGTTTTCAACCGAAGGCAGTCTCACCCTGGATTATGCAGAAAACATTCCTGAACACATCATAGATGCTTACGCCGGTGCTCCATACTCAGTGGTGGCAGTGAACATGGATTCTGATACAGATACAGACCTGCTTGTTACTTCGTGGTCTGATGATCTTGTTGCATGGTACAGAAACAACGGTAACGGAGATTCGTGGACCCTTATAGAGATCACCGCTCAATTCGACGGGGCAAACTGTGCCAGGGCTCTTGATGTGAACAACGACGGCTTCATGGATGTGATTGCAACAGCTTTCTACGAGGATTCGTTGTTCTGGTTTGAATCGGATTCATCAGAGTTCCTCTGGATACCCCATCCCATTGCTGAAATCAACGGGCCAGGAGAGATATTTCCAATGATAAACAATGGGCAGGTTCAGATTCTGGTTACAGAATCAGAAACCGGGAATCTTTACATAATCAAAGCCGGGTTTGTGCCGGACACAGTCTACTGGTATAGCTTTCAACTTGCTGGAAACTATCCAGGAGTTTCTTCAGTTGATATCTGTGATGTGGATCTGGACGGTGATCTTGATATTGTAATTGCGGAGAGCAACAACAGCAGGATTACCTTCCTTGAGTGCATCACCTGGTACACTGAGTTTGAGACTCATGTGATTGATTCCGCTATTCCTCATCCCATGTGTATTCGTTTTGGAAACATTGACAATGACAATTATCCTGATATTGCCGTTTGCAGTTTTGATAACAGTTCAGTGTACTGGTACAGGAATCTGCTAACCGGCTGGGAGAAGCACACAGTAACAGACAGTCTCTGGGGCGCATCCGGTGTGACCATCTGTGATATTACACAGAATGAAGATGGATGGCATAACATCGTTGCGGCAGGATGCCATGATGGTGAAGTCCGGTGGTATGAACACAAACCTGAAGACGAGTGGGTTGAATACATAATGGGTGAGTTACCGGGAGCTACAGCACTTTGTGCAACAGAACTGGATGCTGTACCCGGCTTGGAAATAGTAGGAGTTGCAGGAGTGGGAGATGCCATCAAATTCTGGTCACCTGGATTCTACA
>JAGLDB010000511.1 GCA_023145935.1 Candidatus Sabulitectum sp.
TAGTGGAACTCAATACTTCTGAAAATCTGACTTGCTCTGTTGAGATACTCTATTGCCTTCTGGTTCCTGCCCAGATCTGTGTAGAGAATTCCAAGATGCATACTGTTTATACCAAGATCTTTTGGCATATCAAGTTTCTCCAGTAAGTCCCTTGCTTTCAGGTAGAGTTTTTCTGATTCCTCAAGTCGATCACGCAGGTCACTGATGATACTTGCAAGAGTTCCCAGAGCACATGCTGCCTTGTAGCTGTTGTGATGAGATTCCGCAATATCCGCCGACTTTTGAACAAGTTTTACCGCTTCATCATAGCGACCCTGATCTTTTCTTATGAGCCCCCGGGAACAGTATGCTGAAGTCAGATGATCGATGAGGTTGTAGCGTGTGGCCAGCTTCTCCAGTCGGTCCAGAGTTTCTTCTCTCTCCGGAGTTTGCCCTGTGCGACCAAGGGTTTCCTCGGCAGCAGTCAATGCATGAGCCAGCGTGTCAGCATTCTGCTCTGTAAGACCCAGTTCTGTAATGAGAGATTCAACTTCAGCTGCCCACTCCAGAACAGCTGTACTGTGAAATATCGAGTTAACATGGTTGAGGTATGCTGCGGCATGGTCCAGCGCACTCTGGTTGTTGCCTGCCTTTTTCCAGTGTTTTGAGATCACACTGGAGAACCTGGAATCACTGTGATGTATACCTTCCAGAAGAACTGCTGCTCTGAGATGGAAAATCTTCCTTGAGTCTTGATTCATTGTATCGTACACTGCTTCTTTGAAAAGATCATGTCTGAATACCAGAGTATCCGCAAAAGAAGTCTGTTTTCTTACCACAAAGTCATCATTCTGAAGCAGAACAGATTTCCCCAGAGCTGGTTTTGTACTAACGGTGTCCAGAACCAGTTGAACAGGTGCCTCACCGCCTAGAACAGATAAAGCCTGAACAATTAATCTTCTTCCTTCTGGAAGTCTTTCATAGTTCTTTTGTATCAGCAGTTGCAGATTACTAAGTTCATTTTCTGAATAATTGACCCGCTGGTTATTCCGGGCATTTGCAATAAGTTCCAGATGAAGAGGGTATCCCCCTGTTGTTTCTGCCATTGCA
>JAGLDB010000512.1 GCA_023145935.1 Candidatus Sabulitectum sp.
GAATTGCAAACATCTGGCCTACATTGGGGACTTCGGGAAGGCCAATATCTGTCTGAGAATAAACTCCTGGAAGGTTGATGCTGTCCCAGGCTGTGCCTCCGGCAACGGTTTTGTCCAGCCAGAAACCGGGAACGGTAATCTCAACAATAACATGGCTGGCATGGGACTCAACCAGGTTCACAGAACATTCTTCGCCTGGACGGCCACCTAGTGACTGCCAGTCAAAGTCGCCCTGAAGTGCGAATGAAGCTGCGGCGAAAACCATGGCCAATAGAAAAGTCATCTTCATACTCGGGTATCTCCTCTCGAATTTGTGCGCGGGAAAACGTTCTATTTCAAGCTAATCGTGAAGCAATAATCATGTTAAGGGTAATGTAAGTCAATGGAAAGAGTTGACCTTAGGCACGGTACTTAGGATATTGGCCATGAACAGAAAGGAGTTTAGAAGATGAAAAAAGTAGTTTTTACAGTTTTGCTGGTGGTTGCATTTGCCATGGCGGGTCCCAGGGTTGGCGGCCGTGTTGGTTACACAACATCAGAAGATCCATTTACAGGGTTGAATACTGATGGTGCTATCTTTGGAGGGCAGCTTACACTGCCTATTATGCCTGTTCTGGGCATCGAGATAAGTGGTACCTACACCAGTACACAGTCTGACGTTTCTATGGAAGATTATCTTACGAACTACATTGAGGATGAGTACGGTATAGATTATACCGGAGATATTGATGGCCTTCGTAACTATCTTGAAAATGAACTGGGTTGGTCTATCCCCCCGGAAGCAGATATGTATACCGACTACACTGCAACCTATCACAACCTGGGTCTTGCGGGAATACTGAAAGCAGACATTCCAATGGGAGGCTCCCCGTTTACTCCATATGTTGGCGGTGGGGGCGGCGTTCATTTTGTGGTCAGTGATGCAGATGCCATGCTTGCAATGCTCGAGCAGCAGACCACAGGAGAACCAGCAATTGATCCATACGATCACATTTTTCCATCTGCAGAGGGCGTTCTGGGTCTGACTTTCAAGCCAATGGGTGCGCCTGTTTCCATGTTTGGAGAGGTAAGACTTTCCAAACCATTCG
>JAGLDB010000513.1 GCA_023145935.1 Candidatus Sabulitectum sp.
TTTCAGCCTCTTCAAGAGTCATTGCAAGACCACGGGAGGAAACTTCGCTCTTCAGCTCTTCTCTGCCTGGTTTCTTTGACATTCTACCTTCCCATTCGTTTATATCTCGTAGTAACCTTCGAATTCCATTGTTTCCTTTGATTTCAATTGATCGAGCAGATCCATGGCAGCCTGCCTGATGCCTCCCTCTACAACAATGCTTTTTATTTTAACAGAACCTACATGAGTTCCATTGTCACCTTTGAGTACTGGAAGTTCTCCTCCAAGCTTTCCGGTTACAGATTTAACTCCATCTTCATCCGTTCCCGGAAGAAGAAGAATGATTGTTCCCTGTCCTGTCCTGATTCCCAGATCTATATTGCGAAGAGACGCAAAAAGATGTTTAGCAGCAACACCCATTGTCTCCCTGCTTGTGGTGCTTCCCTCTGCTTCTGCTGATTCAACCTGAAGTTCAATTACCGCAAGAGAACTGCCAAATCTTTCAACACGCTCAAGCTCATTCTCAAGAGCTGACTCCAAGGCGATTTTTCCCATAAAGCCTGTTTCAGCATCAAGATTCGAAGATCTTCCAAATCGTTCAAGAAGTCTTACATTTTCCAGAGCCGCTGCACCAACCGCAGCAAGAGCCCGAAGAGTCTCCCTTCTCATTGCGCCCTTACCTGCGAGTGCCCCTACAGTGATAACTCCGTAGAGAACACCTTCCACCTGCATGGGAGCAGCATAATCCGGCTTAAATCCAGGAGTATCACTCATGATCATATTTCTTCTGACAAGAACGCTTTCCTTATCCAGTTCTCCTCTGAACAAAAGTCTCCCTGTTTCTGCAGAGAGACCCACAAATCCGTCACCGAGGCCCAGGTTCATGTGCTCTCCCAGTATATCCGAAAGACCGGTAGACGCAACAAGCCCAAGTCTGGCCCCTGTTCTGTCTGAAAGAAAAATTGCTGATTCCCCTGCTTTCAATAGATTCTGGCAGGCTCTGCTGATATATTCAACAACCTCGTCACTGTTCCTACCGGTGAATATCATTTTCACCAGATCTGGAAACAACAGGATCAGATCACTTCCTTCCTGCTGCCCTTTCTC
>JAGLDB010000514.1 GCA_023145935.1 Candidatus Sabulitectum sp.
TTGTTCTCCAGCGCGAATGGAGCAGACCGCCACATATCTGAAGAGTAAAGAGGAAGATGCTTTTTGCAGTGAAAAACAGGTGGCTGCTGTACATGGGGAGAGGGAAGCAGCTCGTCATTTTTTCTAAGCATGGAATGTACAGGCAGAGAATTCTCACTGACAAACATGGAGGGATAGCAGGCAACTGGAAGAACCCCCGGAGGGCAATCGGGATCAGTTTCACCTGGCAGCACCGGAATGTAAACCAGCCCATGCCAGCCCTTCTCAATTACCAGGATTGCCTGTGTCCCGTCCTTCGCTATGCAGAACAGATCACTGGAATCCGAAAAAGCAGAAGGGTGATCAACCCTCTCTTCCAGATGAACAGAGGTGATCAATCTGCACAACTGACCCCATCCCGAGGCCAGGGCTCCTGCCACAAGAGTTCCACCTGCTGTTTGTATCTCTGTGCCGGCGACACCTTTGATGCCAACCTTATTCGCGGTCACCGCAAAACGGTGCTGACCGTACACTCCCCCGGTGTCTGCCAGCATAGCACCGCTAAAACCGCACCGCGCGACTTCTTCAACCAGAGACTCGGGCAGGTCTGTTCCCCACGAGAAACTGTATGCACTTTTTACCCAGAGAAGAATTGGTTTTTTCATATGCCTATACTAAACAAATGTTTACTATTCTGAAAGATGCAGGACCACTTTAAGTGTTTCTGGAAACCCTTGCAATAAAGTATCACATGCTTCATATTGCATTGAAACAATATTTTATTGGAGGTAAATATGTTCACTGTACTGCTGATTCTGCTTTCGCAGCCTGTTTTCGGCCCGTTTGAACAGTTCACCTTCATGGGTGAGCCTCTGGACGCCGGCCTGGGTTCAGCTCCCTGTCTTGTAGACTGGAATGGAGACGGGCTTATGGATATCCTTGTGGGAACCAGAGAGCCGTATTCTCCATTTCCCTATGTAGACGGCGGAATCTACTACCTTCCCAACACAGGTACACCGGATACCCCCCTGTACGAAACTGTTACCGCTCTCGAGGCAGACGGAATACCGATCTCCCAGAACAGTTGATGCGGTCCCTCTATTC
>JAGLDB010000515.1 GCA_023145935.1 Candidatus Sabulitectum sp.
TTCTTCGAAAGAATATTGAATCCCGTTGCATGGCAACTGCGCAGGATGGAACTATCATTCACTTCGGCAAAGACAGTACCTCCAGAGCAAACGCAGTAACTCTTCTGGATTCCAATGGAAACATCCTGGATCTGAGTGTATATGGAGACCTCAGAACATCCGCAACTGCTGTGGAATTCCTTGCTGATAACTCGATCATAGCAACCTTCTCTGTTGATGCTTTCGGTGGAGGCAATGGTGACCTTGCAGTGATAAAATTCTCTTCAGAATTCGAGATAATCTGGGAGAAGACCTTTGGTGGTGATATGTCTGATTTTGCTTCAGACATCCACATAAGAAATGATGGATCGATCATTATTGCCGGGGCCACCACCACCAGTGCAAGTACAGATAGAGACGGGTGGGTACTGTGTCTGAACAGTTCAGGAGATCTTCTGTGGGAAACCACAGTAGATAACGGAGGCAGCGACTACATTGCCTCTGTCACCGGGGGGCAAGACGGTATCATTCTTCTTACCGGAGCAACTACCTGCTTTGGCAACAGAGATGCCTGGATTCTGCAGATGACAGCTGACGGGAACTACAACCACACACCCACTCTGGGCATTGCTTTGTTTGAAGAAGACTGGCAGACAGGCTTCCTGGACCAGTCAGTCTGGGAGATGGGATACAACAGAAACTACACCCCTGCAATAATGACAGATGACAGTACTGGAAACAATTCTCTGAACACCAACAATGTTCCGGTAATGCTAAGAGAATCATTCAAGCTGGTTCCGGGTCTGTCCTTCTCTGCCCAGATCACAATTCCAGATATCAACACAACTTCAGGTTGCAACTGGGTAGCCATGGGCACCACAGAGTATGATCTTGCAACACTTCTTCAGGAAGCGACCAGAGGAATCGATTGTGAACTCAGATGGAACTACACTCAAAATATGAATGGACAACAGGAAGGGCTGAGTGCAGCAACCTGCAGAGTTTCCCCCTGCACAACCATCACAGTTCCAGAGTCGCTCTGGCTGGACAGATCGGAAACGCAGTTCTTCACCATTGAAACCTGTACCGATTCAGTAAAATTC
>JAGLDB010000516.1 GCA_023145935.1 Candidatus Sabulitectum sp.
ATTTGATCTCGTAGTATTCTGTATTCAGCCCGATTGGCAGCTTGCTCAGCACTTTGTTGATGATCTCGCTTACACCTTTAATATTTCCCGCCATAAGAATTGCCTTTTCTACAGCAGCACTGTCATCTGCTTTACCGGAAAGAGTAACAATACCGTTCTTAAAGGAAACAAGCAGATCGGAGATCCCGGGGTTGTCTTCCTCTATATGCTCCTGTATCTTTTTCGGGGCATCTTCTTCCTTGTTGAAGAGATTCCTGCCCATGTCTGCTGCAAAATCAAAAAGTCCCATTATACATCCTCCATCTGTTTTGCTTTTCTAGAAAAGCTTTTTCGCCATACCCAGAAGCCCCTGGGCTACCGAACCGTTATCATCTGATCCTATGAACGAACTGAGTAACCCGCCTATGTCAAGTTTGTTACCTGAAGATGACGAACTCTCTTTGCTCATTACTCCCATGGCTACACTGGCAAGTATGGGAAGCATTTTCTTCAGTGTACTGCTGCTTACTCCAGTTTCTGCAGCTGCTTCATCCGCCACATTTCTGCTGATCTCTTTGCTTCCCAGGATGTGGCCGAGAATAGAATTGCCGTCTGCTGTAGTGGCAGGGTTAGAGATGCTGTCCGGATCATCTACATAACTCTGATGATTTCCATTTGACAGAGCGCTGACCAGAGACTCCAGACCTGTCTTATCTGAAGTGTTGTTCTGTATTCCCTGTGAGATTGCAGGGATCAGGCTTCGAACAGCACTTTCGGCCATGGCGGGGTCTAGCCCGAACTTACTGGAGATCTGCCCGACTATGTTTCCTCCCTGTGAGGCGAGGATTGAACTCAAAAGACCCATGATTCCTCCTTTCAATTGACTGGCAACATTGTGAATTTTATAACACAGGTCAAGTTGAAAGTATATTATTAAAGTTATGAACAGGTGAAACAGAACACGCGAAATTTATATAATCCAGGAGGGGTTATGATAAGAAACGAAGTGGTAGACTCATTAATGAACCGGAGATCGATCAGAAAGTACACTGAACAGATCCCGTCGGAGGAAGAAATTCTTACGGTTGTAAGGGC
>JAGLDB010000517.1 GCA_023145935.1 Candidatus Sabulitectum sp.
TGCTTCATTCACCGTGCGAATGCTTTCTCCTGGATTTCAGTCAGTACACTTTCTTGGCATTAATGCGTCAGGAGGTGAAGCACAGCACTTTCTTCTTCGGAAGAACATTGAATCCCGGTGCATGGCAACTGCGCAGGATGGAACAATCATTCACTTCGGCAAAGACAGTACCTCCGGAGCAAACGCAGTAACTCTTCTGGATTCCAATGGAAGCATCCTGGACCTGAATGTATATGGTGACCGCCGAACATCCGCGACTGCTGTGGAATTCCTTGCTGATAACTCGATCATAGCAACCTTTTCTGTTGATGCTTTCGGTGGGGGCAATGGTGACCTTGCAGTGATAAAATTCTCTTCTGAATTCGAGATAGTCTGGGAGAAGACCTTTGGTGGCGATATGTCTGATTTTGCTTCAGACATCCACATAAGAAACGATGGATCGATCATTATTGCCGGGGCAACCACCACCAGTGAAAGTACAGACAGAGACGGGTGGGTGCTTTGCCTGAACAGTTCTGGGGATCTTCTGTGGAAAACCGTGATAGATAACGGAGGTAGCGACTACATTTCTTCCGTCAATGTTGATGAAAACGGCATTATCCTCCTCGCAGGAGTCACCACCTGTTTCGGCAACAGAGATGCCTGGATTCTGCAGATGACAACTGACGGAAAATACAACCACACACCCACTCTGGGCATTGCTTTGTTTGAAGAAGACTGGCAGACAGGCTTCCTTGACCAGTCAGTCTGGGAGATGGGATACAACAGAAACTACACTCCTGCAATAATGACAGATGACAGTACTGGAAACATGTCTCTGAATACAAACAATGTTCCGGTTATGCTCCGAGAGCACTTCAAAAATAATCCCGGCTTAACCTTCTCTGCCGAGATAACAGTTCCAGAAATCAACACAACTTCAGGTTGCAACTGGGTAGCCATGGGCACCACCGAGAGCAATCTTGCAACTCTTCTTCAGGAAGCGTCGCGAGGAATCGATTGTGAACTCAGATGGAACTACACTCAAAACATGAATGGACAACAGGAAGGGCTGAGTGCAGCAACCTGC
>JAGLDB010000518.1 GCA_023145935.1 Candidatus Sabulitectum sp.
CTGATTTTACGGTCTTGACTTTTTTTGCAGTCAGGCTTATTTTGCCGCAGTGTCTGCAAAGTATTCGGTGTAGTATTGCACCGATGGGTTTGTGTTTGAAAAATTGGAGGGAACTATGAAGCTAATTCTTACCGTGCTTACGGTTTTGTTTTTGTCGGCAACTGTTGCCAGCGCACTTCCGTCATACTGGGGTCTTCGCGGCCTCAACAGAGTCGTTGATGCTCAGCCGATTGAGACCAATCAGTACTCTGTTGGACTCTTTACCCATCTGGGTATCAGTCATGACGACCGTGCGGCCATTTTGAACAATGTTACTTTTACCGTTGAAGATACAGAGTACGATGCTACTGGCCACCTTGCCTTTGGCTATGGTATCAATGAAATGGTTGAAATGGCCGGTAGGGTCAGCTACTGGTGGAATGGTTACAGACGCGACCTCAGCAATGCTGATCGTGACGCTGGAACCGGTGACTGGGAGAGTGATGATGCTTTGAATGAAGCCGTTCTTTCCCTTAAGATCGCCTTTAATCCTTCAGATGATGGTCAGTTCTGGCTGGGCTTCATGCCCCAGTTAGGTTTTGCAGTCAGCAGTGGCGACTATGACTATGTCACAATGTACGATGCAGGCACTGATGGTATCTGGTATGCCGGTGATCCTATGTTTGAGATGAGACGCGCCATGCTTAACAGTGGCAAGCTCAATCTCGGCGGAGACTTTCTCTTTTCCTACAATGCTGACTTTGGTCTTGGTGTTCACCTGAACGCCGGATTCCATCGCTATTCCCAGCAGTTCGACTACACTGATACCAGGCGTGATGCTGATGGTAGTGTTACTGGTACAGATGACATAGAGCTTACTGTGGATGACAATGTTATCAGAGTTGCTGCTGGGCTTGAGTTCCAGACAGGTATCGCAACTCCTTTTGTGGAGTTTGAGTACAATAAGTACCTGGATCGTACAGAAGAAGCAGGAAACGGCGAGAGATACGATGAGACTGCCCTTCTCGACGGTGGATTCAGATTTACATCTCCTTACGGACTTGCCCTTGACCTTACAGGCTCAATGGC
>JAGLDB010000519.1 GCA_023145935.1 Candidatus Sabulitectum sp.
TACTGGCATAAGATGGAACAAGGTCTACAATATCCCCTCTCACCCGAAAATTCCCTCGGGTTAACGCCACATCGTTCCGGCGGTACTGCATTTCCACAAGCTTCATAAGAAGCAGGTCACGGGAAAGAGAGGCACCGGTAACGATCTCAAAGCCTGTGTCCTTAAAGTCTTTCGGGGCACCGAGACCGTACAGACAACTTACCGAGGCAACCACGATCACATCATCTCTGCTGAGAAGGCTGGCAGTTGTTCTAAGGCGAAGCCTGTCGAGTTCCTCATTCAGGCTGGCATCCTTCTCTATGAACATATCTCTTGCAGGTATGTAGGCTTCAGGCTGATAGTAATCGTAATAGCTCACGAAGTACTCTACTGCATTGTCAGGAAAAAAACCGGACAGTTCACCGAACAGCTGGGCAGCAAGTGTTTTGTTGTGACAGATGACCAGCGTGGGCAGATTCATTTTTTCAATAACATTTGCCATGGTAAAGGTTTTTCCTGACCCTGTCACACCCAGAAGAGTCTGCCACTCCATTTTGTTTCTCAAACCGTTCAAAAGCCCCTTTATGGCCCCTGGTTGATCTCCAGCAGGGCCATAGGGAGCTTTTAGAAGGAAACCGGACAGAATTACACCTTCAAACTTTCCAGCGGCAGCTCAAACCCGGCAACTGGAACTGTAATTCCCCATGCCTCCAGTACGCCGGGGTGAAACTCTCCCAGAATGCCAACTTCATCTCCGTTGATAATTACCGCTGCACTTCTTCCGGGAACAAATCTGCTGTCATCCCTGGGCTTCAGGGTCAGATCAAGTCCTCTAAGGTGGCAGATCATGCCCAGCAGGGAATGGGCTGATCCAAAATCACCGTCACCAGTGCTGACTGCAAGATTCATCTCTGTCCTGCAGAAAGATCCTTCATTTCGGATGAGTACCTCTCCCACTGTAAACAGACGGTGGGGAAATGCGGCATGACCGCTTGAAGATTCCACCTCGAGAAGAGCTGGAAGCAGTGTATTGGAAACAACACCGTATTCGGCTGTCATGGGATTGCTTATTCTGATCGGAG
>JAGLDB010000052.1 GCA_023145935.1 Candidatus Sabulitectum sp.
TCCTGTAAAGACATTCTGCAAGAGTGTCTCTGATATTCGAGTCGTCCGGTGCAAGTTCGGAAGCTTGTATCGCCATGGAAACAGCTTCATCAAGGAGCAGATCCCTGATCACCAGCTCCCATGCTCCCATATTCAATAACTGTGGATCGGTACTTCCACTAGCAGAAAGCTGCCGCAGCAGGTGAATCATTCTTGCTTCTGAAGCGGGGTTCTCACTGCTCTCTGAGGCATAAACAGAAAAACAGTTGTACATCTCCCATGTATAAAGATGTTTTTCCAGAACAGTCAGAGGATCCGGATCATCATTTACAGCAATCTCAACAAATCTGTCTGTAGCACCATTATGGCCTGAATTCTCACGAACCACGAGAATTCCCGCAGACTGCCTTCCCCTGGAGTCTCCTCCGGCTGCTTCACCGGCTGCAAGAGCAGCGAAAAGTCTTTCAGCAAGGGGAATGCCCTCTGTTTGAAGAAAAGCCGTCTCCATTGCGTCTACAACCTCCGGCCCTGTAAGAATGTTACCCTGTATCGTATAACCGTCTCCCTGGATGCTTCCCGCCCAGTTCATGCACATTTCTCCGGTGAAAGAAGCAGTATTGCCATATACATCAACAATACCAAGCTGTCTCTGTTCCCGGAGAGAATCTGAAGAAATCACAATTTGCAGAACCGAATCCGCAGTGATGCCTTCAGCAAGAAGCGGAAGTCCTTCAGTTGCGTAGAAATGATTAGTCCATGATTGCGTGGCAATTGCTCCTGCTTCTGCTTCAGCCCAGGCAACAGAGTGATAGGCGAATGGAACACAGGAAGCCACCGCAACACCCCATTCTCCTGCATCTGAATCGTAAGCTGCAATTGAGAAGGTCGATAAAAGAGAAAAAAGCAGAACAGACATTTTTACCTCCAGCTGATTTATCCTGCAGGTAATATGAAGGAAAAGTTGTATACACAAAAAGGGGCAGGTTTCCCTGCCCCTTTTACAGATATCAAAGTTTACTGAATAGGAGCAGCAAGAATTGTAAATTCGCTTCTTCTGTTCAACGCTTTGTTCTCATCTGTGGTATTCGGGGCAGCAGGTCTGTCCTCACCGTAACCAACAGTGGAAAGTGATAATTCACTGACGTCCTTGGAGATCAGGTAGTTTCTTACTGAAAGTGCTCTGTTCTCAGCAAGTTCCTGATTGTACTCCGGTGTACCGTCTGAGTCAGTATTTCCTGTGATCATCACAGAAACTCCAGGATTGCTAACAAGCATCTGTGCAACTCTGTCAAGAATAATCTTGGCGTCAGGTCTGAGATTGTGCCTGCCTGTATCAAAATAGACATTCTCAAAATTCAGCTGAATACTCAGCTGGAAATCCTGAGCAACAGACTCGCCTGCAACCATATCAACTGTTCTTGACAGGTTTGAATAACCAGCTGCAGAAGCAGTAAAGGTTCTTGTGCCTGCAGCACACTCAATAGAATACTCTCCATTGAGATCGGTGCTGCTCTGGATTGACCCGGAGGCAGCCACAAGAGCTTCAATGGGCTCTCCCGTTCCTGCATCTGTAACGGTTCCAGTTACTGTTCCATCAACAGACTGAAGAGCAAAGTTCTTCGTGATATTCTCGCCGGATGGAATTTCAAGAGTCTCGCTGGCAGAGATATAACCATCAGCGGCAACAAGAATAGTGTAAGTATCCTTGTCAAGCTGAGCAGTGTACATACCTGAACCTGCGTCTGTGTTCACACCTTCAACATCCGAGCCTGGGAATGTAACTGATGCTGCGATGACTTCACCGGTTGAGGCATCAGTAACAGTACCTGAAAGAATGGAAGGATTCGGCAGTATGTTAGCTGAATACATCAGGTTAACACCAATACCGTACTGCGGAGCATATCCGGTTGGGAAAGGAGCGTATCTTGCCCTTTCCTCGTCTGTCTGGTTAACACCATTCTGGAAATATCTATGACCAAGGTCATTGTATTCAGGATCAAAAGAAGAGATGCAGTAAGATCCTGTTACATCCATTGCAAAGCCGGAATCAAACTCAAACCTGGCACCGGGAGCAATCTGGATACAGTCATCAAATCGCTCTCCATCTCCCTCTTCAAACTCTCTGTTGAGGAAGTGACGCCATTCAAGCTCTGCGAAAAGAGTTGTTTTGTTCATTGGGTATTCAATACCCGCAGCAAAACGAAGCACAGGGTCCTCTACTTCAATATCAACTTCTTCAGTGGCAATCACAATGTGATTAGCGTCATAGCGACTGTCTGTAAAGACAAAATTCTGCTTGTAATAGTGGTAGCCGAGATTACCGTGAATTGTCACAGCATCAAACTCCATTGTTGCAAGAAGGTCGCCTCCAAAACTCATATCTCCAGAGTTCATCATAGGTCTTCTCAGCTGGAACATCGGTTCATCAGTATTCCAGATTCCGTCCCATTCATCACCATTGTATACAAAGTTGTTGTCGCCACCGCTGTAAACAGAGAACTGAGCCCAGGGCATAACGCTGAACCATACATTCTCTGCATCAGGATTAAGGGCGAACTTAAGGAACAATCCAGCTTCGCTGAACCCGTCATCCCCGTTCCAGTCTCCTGATGTTCCCAGTCTGTTGTTGACATCTTCTCTTTTGATCTGGTTCATAAGATAGGAAACTCTTGTACCAAGTTCAAAATACTTGCTGACTCCGTATCCAAGTGTAATGTATCCGGTACCACTGTACTCGGTATCTGTTACGGTAACTTCTTCGGACTCAAGAACTGCTGTTCTTTCGTCAGGTGAAATACCCATGAATGTAAACAGACCGATTGACAGAAGTCCTGTTTCTGAAGTTCTAGCATCTACTACTCGGTTCAGCCCTCTGAGGCCTGAATAGGAAGGCAGCGCAACGGCTGTACCAACCACAAGCAATAAAACAAACACAAAAGATAATTTCTTCATTTCCCCTCCAAACGAAATAATAATCGAAGGTTACCCTAACCATCGATAAGGGGGCAATATAAGTATTTGTGATAATTCTAGCAATCCCTATTCGTATCATATCAGTACCTAATATATTTTACACCTGAAGTACGGTAGGTTACAGGCATCTAAACTGTTAGCCGACTGATAAGAAATCCCCGGATTTGCAAGTTCCGGGGATAGACTTTACCAGTGGAAGGAATAGATCGTCTTTACTTTTTTTTGCTCCGACTACATTCCAGGACATTCAGCGGCGATCTCGGCGCTGATATTCTGATTTCCATAGGCCTTCTGGAAATAAGCCGCGAATTCGCTTGTCAATTTCCTGGCACGAGCTTCGTATTCGCTTCTGTTCTTCCATGTACTGCCAGCGTCAAGAATTGAACTGTCTTCAATTCCAGGACAGACAGCCGGGACCATAACCTTGAAGAAAGGATCCCTCTTCATTTCAGATCGCTCAATAGAGCCGGACAGACAAGCCTCTACCATTTTTCTGGTTAACGGCAGGTCAATTCGGTGTCCTGTTCCGTAAGGTCCCCCGGTCCAGCCGGTGTTGATCAGATAAACCTGGGTTCCGTGAAGATCAAGTCTTTCTCCGAGAAGATCGGCGTAAGCTTCTGGAACTCTTGGCATAAAAGGCTGTCCAAAGAATCTCGAGAATGTGCTTACCGGTTCTTTAATTCCAGTTTCAGTCCCTGCCAGCTTACTGGTGTAACCCATGAGGAACCAGAGCATTGCCTGCTCTTTTGTAAGCTTTGAAACCGGTGGGATCACACTATTTGCGTCAGCAGTAAGAAAAAGAATTGTGTCCGGGTGACCTGAAACCGATGATTCCTTGATATTGGTCAGATACCTGAGGGGATAAGAGCCTCTGCTGTTAGGTGTATATCTGTCATCAAAAAGGTCAAATCCTCCATCAGGATAAACCATCACATTTTCGATTATAGCTCCGTGTTTAAGATAATCATCCTGGTGGAAACAGGCAGAAAATATCTCCGGTTCTTTTTTCGCACTGAGATCGATCAGCTTGGCATAACATCCGTTCTCGAAGTTAGCCACACCATGATCACTCCAGCCGTGTTCATCATCCCCGAGCAAAGCTCTGGAAGGGTCTGCACTCAGTGTTGTCTTTCCTGTTCCGGACAGCCCGAGCAGAAGAGCGCAGTCGCCCTTCTCACCTTCGTTTGCACTGCAGTGTATAGGCAGAATGCCCTCACCGGGAAGCAGGTAGTTCATCACAGTAAACATCAACTTCTTTATACTACCGCAGTAGGCACTTCCATAAATAACCCCAAAATTCCTGTCCATATCCATTCCGACAACCATGTCAGAAGTATGCCCGAGCTCACTATTCTCCCGGAGTCTTCCCTTGTATTTCTCATATTGCAATTTGCTTCCAGGAGAAACCAGGAGTGTAAAGGACCTGTCACTGAAAATAGACGACTTCGCTATTTCCTCCGACCATGGTCGAAACATATTATCGGTAAACAAAGCTGAAAGTGCGTTATCTGTAACAAGTCTTACAGGAAGAGCGTACTTCGGATCTGCTCCAATTAGACGGTCAGTGATATAGAGTTCTTTCGCCTGATCGAAAACCTCAATAGTATCTGCCCAGACCATGTCAAATGTTTCTTCATCCATTGGCAGATTATTCGGGCTGGTCCAGTCAATAGTTCCCTGGCTGGATGCCCGCTTTACTATCACAGTATCCCTGGGACTTCTTCCGGTTGATTCAGGTCTGGTCCATGTTGCCAGTGCACCGCACTTCATTACCATTGCTTCACGGTTCTCCACGGAGGACTTGATCATATCCTCTCTGGAAACATTATTCCTGATCGAATCGCTCTTTCCTTTGAGTAAGCCGTTTAGATCGTCCAACAGAGACATTTTTCACCCCTCTTTTGTTTCTGTTTACTTATTGTGGAACCACGAATAATACCAGAGTCCGGCACTGGAAGGAAGTGCCGGAGTGAATTCTATTGGTTATGTTCTGCGGATATTCAAGAAAATGGAGGTCTGGTGAAAACAAAGTACACCCCGGCAGAAAAAGCCTGGTGCCTTTACGATTGGGCAAACTCATCTTTTGTCACAACCATTGTAGCAGCAGTACTGCCGGTATTCTTTGTGGGAGTAGTAGCAGGCTCCGGAACTGTTTCTGTTCAATTGCCTGGATTTCTATTTACCAGTAATTCCCAGTCACTGTGGGGATATGCAATGTCTCTGGCAGCTCTTCTTGTTGCTCTGGGAGCTCCCGTCTTTGGCGCAGTGGCAGATGCAGGCGGAAAAAGAAAACTGTTCCTGGGCATAATGACAACAGTTGGTGTTATTGCCTCTGCTCTGCTCTTCTTCAGCGGCCCCGGGCTGGTGGGGTTCACACTGGCAATGGTCATTCTTGGACAGATCGGATTTGCCGGTGCCAATGTCTTCTACAACTCACTGCTTGTCTATGTAACCCCTCCTGCAAGAAGAGACCTGATAAGCACAAGGGGCTTTGCTATTGGTTACCTCGGTGGAGGATTGCTTCTTGCTTTGAACCTGCTCATGATAAAACAGCCCGGTCTTTTGGGAATCCCCCAGGGAACCATGGCAGTGAAGCTGAGCTTTCTTACCGTTGCACTCTGGTGGTCTCTTTTCTCCATCCCATTGTTTAGAAAGGTTCCAGAAGGCCCCCCTTCATCTGACTCCGATTTCAAGCATTCCTTCCGTACAGGTATTCGATCTCTTGCAACTACTTTTCGAAGCATACGGCAGCACCAGCAGGCTTTCAGATTTCTCATCTCTTTTCTACTGTACAATGACGGGATACAAACTATCATCATGATGGCTACTGTTTTCGGAAAAGCAGAGCTGGGGCTGGACAGCAGCCACCTTATTGGAGCTCTGCTGCTAACTCAGTTTATTGGATTTCCAGGCTCAATTCTCTATGGAAAACTTGCAACAAAAATCGGCTCAAAGAAGGGCCTTCTTGCAGGCATTGCAGGCTATCTTGCAGTGATTGTTTACGCCTGGAAAATGACTGAGACCTGGCAATTCTGGGTACTAGCAGCTGCTGTGGGACTGTTACAGGGTGGCATTCAGGCCATCAGTCGTTCATTCTACTCTGTTCTTATACCTCAGGAACACGCCTCAGAGTATTTCGGCTTCTTCTCTATTTCATCAAGATTCGCCAGTATCCTTGGCCCTCTAATGTTTGCAGTAATTGGAGATATCACCGGCAGCAGCAGAAACTCCATTATTTCAATATCTGTCTTCTTCATAGCCGGGGGAATTGTACTTCTCACTGTAAAGGATCCTGAGCATGCATAAAGTACTGGGTTTTCTGGTAGCGTTCCTATTTATTCTGGAAGAGTACTTTCATCACAGGCTGGGAAAGGCAGGAAGACTTTCATCGATACATGCAAACAGCAATATTCTTAAAAACAACTTTGACCGCTATGATCTTCTCCGAATTCTCGAGCTGCTTCTGCTCGGTCTTCTTCTTTCCACATCGGAAGGGAATCCCACAACAAGCCGAGGTCAACTCACTGTTGTTCTCACCGGTCTTCAATTTGCACGATTGTTTGGAAGAAGGGTTCTTAGCAGATGGTCTGTTCTAGGTGTAGTTCAGACATTCGAAATGGGATTGCTTATAACTGTGATCCTCATGCCTTCCCATTCTCAAGGAGGCTATCCCCCCTCACCATTGCCACTGCTGGCTCTTCTTGGAGGAATGGTCTACGGTGTTCTCGTTTCAATTGCAGCGGCCTTTTCACTGTCGTACGGAATTCGACTTTTCGCCAGGGAATCCGGTGGACTCTATCACAATTTTCCCCCGCTGGCTGATTCTGAAAGCTGGGCTAATAAATTTTCAATGTTCTCTCTGCTCCCGGGAATTACAGGGGCGGCATCTCTTTTCCTGCTTAATGGAATATCTCTGCTATCTGTATTCTTTTCAATTTCATTTATTCTGCAGTTTGCAGGAACCTTAACCTGCAGAAAAAGTACCTATAACGGGCATCACCCTCTTTCCAACTCTCTCTGGCTGATTTCTTTTCTTATCCTCTATCTCCTGGCTGTTACTGGAATAACCACTATCAGCCCTGCTGTTTGACCATGTGTTCAGTTCAATTGCTTCAACTCCCCCTGCATCCCCAGTCAGCATGGGAACCCACAGGAAATATACCGCTGGCTTCAGCCATTCTCGCTGCATCGGCAGCTCTGCCTCTTGAATCCATATTTCCCGGAGAATTACTGAATACTCTTGGTGACACAGCTCTCCTTCAGGAAATAAAACGAAGAGACCCCGAACTTCTGGGTGTAACACTGTACATGTGGAACAGAGAGAGAACTCTGCACCTGCTGCGGGAACTGAAGGATTGGAAACCCGGATTGATGGTAGTGGCAGGAGGTCCGGAAGTTACTCAGGACAACCATTTGCTTCTGGCTGAACCATCAATAGATCTGTTCGTTGCCGGTGAAGGAGAGTCATTCGCATCAGATGTTCTTTCACCGGAAAAGCTCAGATGCATTCTCGAATCCGGAACAAAGCTTCTGGGGCCTGTGGTCGATACCGATCCGCCTGATCACTGGCCGGATCCTTACAAAATGGGATACATCACCCCGCTGCCAGGTGGCTCGGTTCACATTGAAACGCAGAGAGGTTGCATGAGTCTTTGCTCTTACTGCGCTTACAGAAGAACCTCACCTGTACCAAGATTGATCTCCGCCGATAAAGTTCTGAACAAAATCAAAATGTTGCACGAAATGGGTGCAGGGGAACTGGTCTTTCTCGATCCCACTTTTAACAGCAGGCCTGACCTGAAAATTCTTCTTGAGGGAATGTCAAATCTGGGTCTTGACTGCTTTGCTGAGGTCAGAAGCGACTTGATCCACTCTTCTAAAACTACCGATGCTCTTGCCGGGGCTGGATTCAGCAGCCTGGAGGTGGGACTGCAGACCATGAGCACCGAGGTTCTTCATTCAATAGGCAGGGGAGGAAATCCACTTTCGATCCTGAAAGGCGCTTCACTGTTAAAGCAAAGTGGTATTACTCCCATAATGGATCTTATTCTTGGTCTTCCCGGCGATGACCCTGCAAATATAGAGCAGGCAGCCAGGGAACTGGTCTCACGGGACCTGCATGATCAGGTGCAGACTTTCTGCCTTTCTGTTCTTCCTGGAACCGAGCTTAGAGCAAATGCAAAAGAACTCGGCATAGAATATGAAGACAAACCTCCTTACTCCATGACACGATCAGGTCCGTACTCGATCCAAAATCTTCTTCAGGCACGAGAAAATGTTTCCGACATACTTGGCTACGATGCAGACCCGCCTCCAAGACCTGTTCTCTCCGATTCCTTTCCCGGTATGGAAACTTTCAGCCCCGAAAAAGGACTGACACAAGAGTCTCCTTCAGTGCGACATGGAGTGCTGCGCATAAACACTGTTGATGCCTGGACACACAGGAATTCAATACTGAATAAGGTTAGAGAAAGGCGCGAGAAAGACCCATACTGCCCGCTGGATGTGGTGATCCAGTCAGATTGCATTTTTCCTCTTGACCTTATAGACATGCTCCTGAATATCAAGGAACCCCAATGCTACACAAGTGCCAGAGCAAAGATCTATCAGTTGCCCGGTCTTTTAAGAATTGCTGTTGTCATGGCTGCTTCCACAAACAGGGAATGGTTGGCTGAATGTTCTGGAATTGCCCTGACTGTGGTAAGATCAGATTCTGCGGTAGCTCTTCCCGGAGGCCAGGTGGGGCTGTTGCTTAAGGGTAACCATGATCTGGACAGTTTAAGCGCCTTGTATTCGGAGGCTCCTCATCTGATATTCTTCGCCAGGAAAGACCTTGAGATCCTCTGGAATCTTGATGTGCTGGATCTTGGATAAAATAGAGGGAGGAATAAAATGAGTCTGGTAACAATGCTGCTGTTTGCCTCTTTGCATCCTGAGATCGATATGGATCGTGCGATCGTATGGGAAGATGCAACCAGGATAGTGTATGAATTCGGTGATTCATCGGTACCGCCACCATACCATCGAAGCTTTGTCATTTCCGTAACCGGTGAGAATGCCACGGTAGTTGTGGACAGCTATGGAGAAATACTAGCGGATGAATCATATCCCATAACTCAGAAGCAATTCAATCTGGTGCTGAAGGCCCTGGCAACATCGGATATGAGTACCATTCAGGAAGGGGAATCTCCAGACTGTACCGGAGGAACCACTGAAACAGTCTCTGTATACATAAATGCGGAAAGAGTATTACACGGATGGGTTTACCACTGTGGCGGTGAAAACTTCGGCACACTGCTTGGCGGTGTGAACATTGTTGCCGAAGCTGTTTGCAGCTTGATTCCGGATCTGGCACAGTTGAGAGAATAGTAGCAACTACCTCGTGTTTATTAATGAAATCGAATTCAAGTAGCTCAGAATTCCAAAAAAATGCGACAAGTAGTAAAGTATTCCTTTACAACTGAATGGCATTGCAGTTCAATGGTTTGTAAAGAATTCATCGCATTTCATTCAAGCCATTGTCAATTCAAGTTTGTGCTTTATTTTTTCCCAGTTTGGAATCATAGATTCCAGTAAATTGTAGAATTCTCTGCTGTGATCGTTAAACAATAAGTGACAGAGTTCATGGGTAACCACATAGTCAATGCATTCAGGTGGGGCTTTGATCAATTCAGGATTCAACATGATTACTGAGTTATTTGAAAGACTTCCCCACCTGTTTTTCATTCGTCTGATCTGAAGGACAGGTTTTTCAACTCCACGGCTTTCAAAAAGAAGCCAGCATCTAACAAGGCTCTCATTAAAATGATGTAATGCCTTCTGGGAATACCAATTCTCCATCAATGCCATTGTTTTTCTCTGGCTGCAATCATTTCTGCATGAAACTAGAAAAGTCCCCCTGGTAAGTTTAACCTGATCAAGCTCTCTATTTGAAACCTTCAAGAGGTAGCGTCTTCCAAGATACAGATGCGTTTCCCCACTGATGTATCTTCTTTCCGGGGTCCTAGGAGTGAACTGCTGGAAATATCTGATCTGTTTCAGTATCCATCTGGCTCGTTTCCGAAGTTTGAGTTCAATACCGGGTAGCTGGGAGGAACAGGGAGCCTTTACCACAATTGAGCAGTCAGGATGCACAGCAATCTCAAGGGTTTTTCTATCACTTGGAAGCAAATAGTACTCAATTCTCTCACTGCCATACTGCAGGTAATGAAAGTTACCACTCATCAGAAACTTCTGTGTCTGGCGACTTGCATTGTTTTCTCAATTATTCTGTCCATCTCCTCTGGGGACAGCTTAACTCCCCTGACATGTTTAACTTCATCATAGAGATAGTCATCAATGTCATTAATGGCCTTATTCCGGGCATCTTCATCATCCCAGAAGCTTACCTTCCTGTAGGAATCCAGAATCACCTTGAAAGCAATCGCAGTGTCAGCCACTATTTCATCAAGTTCAACCACTGTTAATTCATGGCTCTCGAAGAATGGCTTCAGCACCCCAAAATAGGCCATGGCATCCTCATTGTTTCCAAGCTTGTCAGGAACATCATCGTGTACTTTACCCACAACCTTGTTCCTTATCTCAAGGACCTTATCCAGATAATCAAGATCGGAAAGTCTCTTGGCTCTGAAGTCATCAATAGCTTGCTGAATCAGCTTGGAGAACCTTTCGTAGAAAGCTGGATCCTCATCCATTTTATCGGTAACAACCTTTCTGGTAGCATGAGCAATAGTATCTGCCTTGGATGCGGTAGTTCGCTTGCTGTCATACACGCCATGATCTTCTTTTACCTGTTTGAATGTTTTCTCGTCAAAGATGTTCACCGGTTCATTGAGCTGTATTACTTCATGAGCCAGTATCTGAGTGTCAAGTAGTTTTCTAATTTTAGGCTCATAATCCCTGTAATCAATTGCCTCGGCATAGCGAATTTTAACGGCGTTTTTAAGCGCCTGAAATTTGTGCAAATCATTCTTGTATCGAATTATTATTTCATCAGAAGTCTCCAGCAAGAATTTATCTGAGGAAAAAGCGATTGCAAGTGTTTTGCTGTAGTCAGTTAAACGATGATAGAACTCTTCCCGTACTGAATCATCACCAAGCAGTATCTCATAAGCTTCCTCATCATAGGAATGCTTAACAGTCTTGAATACATCCCACAAGTCAGAGTACTTCTGTGGTAGCTTCCCAATCTCTAAAGCAAC
>JAGLDB010000520.1 GCA_023145935.1 Candidatus Sabulitectum sp.
CAGAAGTTAAGGACATTCTTACGAGATCCAACCTCTATCTCAGTACCCTGTGGAGAAGTGATTATTCTCTCTTCTTTTATCAAGCCCTGAGCTCTCCGCTTCTCAATCAATTCAGTAATATCTTTGTATATTCTACGAGACATTTTATCTCCCTTCAAGTACATCCAGGATAGCGATTATTTTCCCTGTAACCAAGAGCGTAACCGAGAATGCAGCCCGATTATAACATTCTTGATAAGGAAAATACAAAGATCTATGCATACGCCTGTATCCTCTTTCACAATAACATGTTAGAAAACCGGAGCCAGGACTATTCCTGACTCCGGCTTAACCCGTTTCAAATCCTTGTACTTATCAAAAAGAAGACTTCACAGAAGCCCAGCTTACCCTCTCCAGAGAACTCGGTACAGAATACAGATCAAAAAACATATCTGTCGTGTGACCAAATTGCTCTTCGGCAGTACGCCAAAAGGTCCCTTTTACCCATGCAATTGAACCAAAATCATTATTCTTAACCATCACGAAAGGTGCTGCGTATCCACTGGGTATGTGTACACTCAGCCAGTATCTCTGCCCGGCCTCAAGTGCCGGTGGACTTGATGGAAAAAACACAGTCTCATAAATATCGCGGCCAATATAATTGTCTCCTGTATCCACCCGAGAGCATGACAGAGATTCCTGCCAGATTGTAGAAGCTGTTGACGGATCAATATCACCATTGTCCAGCAGTATCTCAAGAGTAAAGTAATCAGGCAGCGGCTGAGTACCGGTGTAGCAGGTCCATATCACTATTTTCCAGAGATTGTTGTTTTCGGTGAGAATGAAATCATCAGCAACTTCATCCAGTGGGTCACCGTAAGCGCTGACTATCTGCGGAAAAGCGTATGTCTGACTGAACATGTCTCCCGAGTCTGTTCCACCTGAATGTGAAGAAACCATTGCGGAATGCCCGGTTGCCAGAGCCAAAGAGGCAAGTCCAAGTGTAAGTAGATAAGTTTTCATCTCAAAGTCCTTTCTGTTGGTTGTTGAATCGACACAACTCACAGAAAAGCAATTAGC
>JAGLDB010000521.1 GCA_023145935.1 Candidatus Sabulitectum sp.
TTGAAGGTGATGAGAAGTACTGTGAGAAAAAGAATGGAATAAGAGCATGATCTGTGATTCAGTTTTCTCATGGCACGTACACCAGAAGATTGTCGTGCAGGGCAATGCCCCAGCTGGTTGAGCGACCTTTCAGGAATATCCCCACACAGTCAAGACTGTCTCGAAGCTGCGTCTGGTGACGGGAGAGAAGCGAGTCGTCTATTAGAAAAGAGCACGCGCCTTCCGGAGAAATTTCTATCTTGAAAGTATGCCATCCATCCAGCCATTGATTCATGTGGATAAGAGAAGGAATAGGCTGATTTCTGATTCCGCGCCCGATCATTCCCTGCTGATGTGGAGCCATCCAATCCAGCTCACCGGAGAAGGCGTAAAAAATGCTTATAAGAGATGGTGGTTCCGGATCTCCGCTGGTTTGTGGCAGGGCGTAAATGCCGAATTCTGAATTCACCCATGCACCTCTCGGGTGACAACTAAGGAAGATATCGCATTTAATGACCAGACCTTCTTCAAGACTGAAGGCTCTTCGTGATTTGATTCCACTGCCGTACATGGAGTCTCCGTTGTTGCAGAAGCATGGAGCAGGGTTACCCATCTCCTGGTTTATTATTGATGTGGGGTCCCCAAAGAAGACCCATTCATCACTGATCTCTCCGTTTTGAAAGTCATCAGAAAAGAGAATTTCTTCAGCTGTTGAGCTAAAGGTCAGTGCAAGTACTGTGAGAAAAAGAATGGAAGAAGAACATGATATATGGTTCAATTTTCTCATGGCACATAGACCAGAAGGTTATCGTGCAGTGCAATGCCCCAGCTGGTTGAGCGACCGCTTAGGATTACTCCGACCTGGTTTACGCTGTCTCTCAGGAGAGTCTGGTGGCTTGAAAGAAGGGAATCATCAATCATGAAAGAACACAAGCCCTCTGGAGTAATCTCGATTTTGAATGTATGCCATCCATCCAGCAATTGATTGGCATGAATAATAATTGGGATGTATTTATTTATAATATGTTGTCCTACCACGCCTTCAAGGTGCGGTGCAGACCAGTTCAGTTCACCCCAGA
>JAGLDB010000522.1 GCA_023145935.1 Candidatus Sabulitectum sp.
TGCAGGACATTGAAATTGCACAAGCTGCTTACTTGAGCAGAAACATCAGTTCTGAAGCAAAAAAGGGAATGAAGGCAAAGGCTGAATCAGGCTTTTATCCTTCGGTGGCTCCGCTTGGTTTTTTGAACACTGCAAATTCCAATGGCATTAAGGTAATTGTTCCTGATCCCGTGGTTGCACCAATGATTCTTGAAATTTTTGAACGCTATTCAAGAGGTTCTGTTCCTATTCATAAGATTGTTCAAGAATTATTCGATGCTGGTGTTCGCTCCAAGCGTGGTAATAAGATCGGTGGTTCAACTGTTCACAAAATGCTGAGTAATCCCATCTACCGAGGTAAGTTCATCTGGAATGACAGAGAGTACCAGGGCAACCACACTCCAATAGTCTCTGCTGAATTGTGGTTTAATGTACAGGATGTGCTTGTGGGGCGCAGAGTATCAAAGCCAAAGCAGAGATATGAGTTTCCATACACCGGTCTTATGCAATGTGCAGAGTGCGGTTGTGCAATAACCGGTGAAAGACGCAAGGGCAAATACACCTATTACCATTGCACAGAATTCAGGGGAAAGCATGGAGATCCATACATTCGTGAAGAAAAGCTTGATATGCAGTTCTCACATATTCTCAAAGGTTTAAGAATAGATGATCGCATTGCTAATTGGATTGTAGACTCTGTAGAGGCTAAAACGGCTGACAAGAGGAAAACCCTTGAAGAGACAAAGGCTAGACTGGTTAAGCAGCGTGACAGGCTTCAAAGACGGTCTGATGTGCTTTATGACGACAGACTCGATGGCAGGATTGATGTAATTGTCTTTGACAGGAAATCCGCTGAGATAAGAAGAGAGATTGAGATAGTGGATGAGAAGCTTTCAAACCTCGATTCCTCATATGTGAATGATTTGTTGTCTAATACAAAGGGCATTATGGAACTTTCGCAAAAAGCTAACAGACTGTTTCTTACGGCCTCTGGAAGTGAAAAGAAGCAATTCCTTAAAAAGCTTCTTTCGAACTGTACGTTAGATCACGGTACGGTTAAACCTGAATTCCAGTATC
>JAGLDB010000523.1 GCA_023145935.1 Candidatus Sabulitectum sp.
AATATTACAGCCCCTGTATTGATACAGGGGATGATGATAGTGCTTATAATGATCCTGACGGTTCAGTAGGTGATATGGGGTATGAATTTCATAAGCAGGATATTTATTCATGGGGAAGTGGCGGATCGGTGGTACAGTATATCTGGTATAGTTTTCCCCGCTTAACTGATCCTCAAGAAAATTCTAATACAGGACAGGGATTTGATGTTGAATACTCATGGGAATTCTGGAATCCGATTCCTGACGGACTGACTGCGTGGTATGCAACTGAAGGTACCGAGCATGAAAGCGGAGATTATATCAATGATGAATGGGATTGGGATAATGAAGTTGATATTCACAGTACCCGTGGATATAAACTCGATAAAGATGATGCAGGAACTTGTCTAATGTTTTCAAGGGGATTATTATGTGAGGCTGATACTGAGCTTTCTACGACAATGAATACTACAGACTGGTTGGGATATTTCTTAACATCCAGTCAGTTTGTATTAGATGCCTTTCCATCTGAAGTACAAGACGTTGCTATAAAGATCTGGACCCAGAACTGGTGTATTAGCAGAGCAACGACTAACGATCCCTGGAGTGGTTCCCCCGCATTATGTAAGCTCAATTATAAAGATTGCGTATTGATCACCACGGTAAATAGAAGCTTTGATTTCGAATGGGAAACACCGGGGCGTGATGATGAACCTGATTACCGTCCCAGAGCCGAGCATTTCACGTTCAGCGATGATATAGAATATTTTCCCATATATGTGGATTTTGCAGCTAATGATCTTCCTCAAGAAGTGGCAATTTATGTGAATGATGTATGCCGGGGGGCACAAGTAGTGGAAGATACTATCACCCAAATATGTGCTTACATCCTGGAAGAAGAGCAGGGACAGGAAATCGAATTTGCCTTCTGGTATGATGACCGAAGCGAAGTAATGCCCAAAAGCACTTACCTGGTTTATAATGATGAAACCGGGGATTATGAACAACGTAGTCTGATCACGGGAATACCTGGTATTCATTATGAAGTATCATTTGAAGACAGTCATGAGGA
>JAGLDB010000524.1 GCA_023145935.1 Candidatus Sabulitectum sp.
GCCGATGTGATGGTTACCGCTGCAAAGCCTGAAGGTGAAGAAACCGCAGCTGTTCTTAACCGTCTTATAATTAGATCGCAGGAAATATTGAAGAATCATCCGGTGAATCTGAAGCGTATTGCAGAAGGCAAGGACCCTGCCAACTCGGTGTGGTTCTGGTCTCCTGGTTACAAACCACGCATGAAGACGCTTTTCGAATTGTACGGTCTAAAGGGCGCAGTGATCTCTGCTGTTGATCTGGTAAAGGGTCTCGGGGTTTATGCCGGTCTTGATGTTATAGAGGTTGAAGGCGCAACAGGTCTTTACGATACCAACTACGAGGGCAAGGCACAGGCGGCCATTGACGCGCTTAAGGGTGACTATGACTTCGTCTACCTTCATGTTGAAGCAACGGATGAGGCTGGGCACGAGGGCGATGTTGACCTGAAGATAAAGACAATTGAATATCTGGACAGGCGAATTGTCAAGTTCATCATGGAAGAAACCGAAAAGATGGAAGAAGATGTGGCAATTGGTATTACACCTGATCATGGAACGCCATGCGATCTCCGAACACATGTTCATGACCCTGTGCCGTTCCTTGTTTACAGACCCGGCCAGAGCCCTGACTCAGTAACTCGTTACGATGAGGTAAGCACAGACAGTGGAAGCCTTGGAGTAATTAAAGGAGATACATTTATGAGAACGCTGCTCGGCAGGTAAAAGCCGGGCAGCATTCTGTGTTTTCTCAGTTTCTTAATTCGCCAGTTTCACAGCAGAGAATGATGATTCATTCAGTACGAAGAACAACACTCCCCGGGGAAGGTAGCTGGCGTTCAGTGTATGTGCAGTGGATTGCTCACTTATATGCCAGCGGCCTGCAGTTCTTCCATCAATGGTGTAGCAGGAAAGAATTCCTGCTTCTTCAGAGGTCACAGTGAAGCTGGAGGAGAATGGAGATGTAACAGAGAGTTGAGGTGACAGTGCTTCTTCCTCAATCCCTGTTGACCAGTTAACTGCTGCTACAGCATCAAGATCGAAGAGCCCTCCATCCGACACCGCATCACCGC
>JAGLDB010000525.1 GCA_023145935.1 Candidatus Sabulitectum sp.
AAGTGCCAGGGGCATACCCGGGCACCGAAGAAGGCCTTCCATCACTTCCAGAACTGCCATGGTCTGTTCTTCTTCCTGCTGGGGAGAGAGCAGCATCTGTAACATCCACTGCCACATGGGAAACCATTGCAGAGGACATTACAGTTCCTCCTCTTGCTGCACCAACGCCTCTTACGCTTGATGCTGAAGTTGCATCTGTTCAGGCAGTTGAGGAGGTTTACTCCTCTGATAGTTTCTGGCCAGTGGAACCGGTGCAGCTCACAGGAACAGGATTCAGGAATGGTTTACCGGAAGCGAAATTTCTTGTATCTCCACTGAGATGGAACCCCGCCACAGGAGAGCTTCAGAAACTGGTTTCACTTGAGATCAGAATAGAAACCGCTCCCCTTATGGAAAGACCGTTCAACAGTGGCGGAAAAGATGATGACTTCAGAAGAATGCTTATCGTCACAGACTCTTCTCTGGAAGCAACATTCCAGCTGCTTGCTCTTCGTCGAACAGATCAGGGGATACTTACCGAAGTGGTGACAATGGATGATGTATATGCCGCTTCTTCCGGAAGAGACAATGCTGAAAAACTCCGTAATTTCGTTAAGGATTACTACACCGCCAATGGCCTTGATTTTCTTCTTCTCGGAGGAGACACGGATCTGGTTCCGTACAGACTTGCATTTGCCATGGTCTGCGAGGGTGGTATTCATCCCAGAGAGGATGATCTGCCCTGCGATCTTTACTTCTCTGACCTGGATGGAACCTGGGATGCCAACATGAATGACATTTTCGGTGAAGTGGCCGATAATGTTGATCTGCATCCCGATATTTTTGTTGGCAGAGCAACGGTGGAGAACATTACAGAAGCAACGATATTCGTTAACAACATCGGTGCGTACGAAGAGTGCTTCCGTGAAGATTTCTATCAGAGTGTTCTGTTTCTTGCTGAAGTTCTGTGGACTAACCCATACACCAACTCCGGTGAGAGCAAGGATTACATCGACGAACACTTCCTTCCTGACTTTCTCACCATAACAAAACTCTACAAAGCCCTGGG
>JAGLDB010000526.1 GCA_023145935.1 Candidatus Sabulitectum sp.
ATGATTTATTATTCCTTTTTCTTCTTCGGAAGAGGAACGAGTCAGAAGACAGACTGCCGTTTCTCTTGGGGAATTTAATGAACCTGCGCTGGATATTCTTCAGACTCTTCTTGAAGATCCTTCCCTTGCTGTGAGATCTGCAGCCTGGAAATCTATAGACGGAATAAGAGGGGGAGAGTAAGTACAGAGCGAGTTCCGAAATTTGAGGCACGTTTAAATCTCCGGTTATCTGCCTGTATCAATACTGGCATTTTTGGGAAGAGCTAAGAAGAAGGAGAATTGATGAAAAGACTTAGTTTATTTTTGATGGTAGTGCTGATTGGTTGTGGCGGTACAGAAGTTGCTAACGACCTTCCTTTTGTTCCGGGTCTTCAGCTCGATGACACCAGCACAGGAAGAAGTGTTGTGCTCACATGGATAGGGGTATCTGCTGATATAGACGGCTACAAGGTCTATTTTAAGAGCGATGGAGCCGGAGACTGGATCAGTGTCGGAGAAGTTACGGGAACAACCTACACGCACAATGCTGTAAACGCAGGCACCTATTCCATTAGAGCTTACAAGGGCGATAACCTTTCTGCGGGGTATTCGGCGTCTGTCAATACCATGCCCAATATCGTTGATGTTTCCTACAGTATCTACGACAACTACTCTGCTGGAAACGAACCAAGCGGTTTCATCTTCGGGCCTGCTTACGGAATCACGGGCATGGCCAGTTCCACCTATTTCTCTCAGGACATCTATGTTTATGATGAGAACAAGGGTGATGAAAATGTATGGCTTTACAGCGGTAATTTTGGCATATTTGGTAATGGTCTGCAGAGTTATTTTCAGACACCGGCCTCCGGTGTTTACGGAAACTGTGACCCTGATGGTAGCTGGATCACAAACAGTTATGAACTGTACACAACCGACAGTGTTATTTTCGTTAAGCTTCCCTATAACACTGGCGGGAACGCTTATGTAAAGATGTATGGTCTCAGTGTAACGCCTGTCGACACAACAAACGGTACTGTAATAACGTTCATGTACGAGTACC
>JAGLDB010000527.1 GCA_023145935.1 Candidatus Sabulitectum sp.
TCCTCAATAAGAGCGTTTTCTATCAACACCGAGGCAACGGCAAACGGATCAGTCCAGTCCATGCTACACATTAAGATCCCTTCTAAAAACATTCTTCCCAAAAACTATGCTGCCATTCTTCATGGTAGCTTCAATCGAGATATTATCAAAACTCTCAAACGGATTTCCTGAAAGAAAAACCATATCTGCTGTTCTGCCCGCGCCAAGCGGAGCAGCCAGGTGAAGCAACCCTGATATGGAAGCAGCATCAAGAGTATATGCAGCAAGAGCTTCTACCATTGAAACAGACTGAGCAGCATTTCTGTGTCTAACTGCTCCCTTGAGACCGTACAAAGGATCAAGAGGCATGCAGTCGCTTCCAAAAGCAAGTTGAAAACCTGCATCAAGAACGGTTCGAAATGGATTCAGCATCAAAGATCGCTCCGCTGAGAGAATTCTATCATACATTCCTCCCTGCCTCTGCCATCTTTCAACAAAGTTCGGTTGCATACTGAAAATATGGAAATCACTGTTCCATGTTCCCGGCCAGGCCTGCATCAGATCTTCTGCGTGCTCCACCCTTATGATGAAACCATGACCAAGAGTCCTGAAAGCGGAATTGGAAGCCATGTCAAGCTGCTTAAGAGCTTTGCCTCCTATGGCATGAACAGCAACAGAAAGTCCCATCTCGCCGCAGCGAACAAACAAAGCAGCCAACTCTGTATTGGTATAGTGCATCTCACCCATTGAAGAATCAGGATACGGATCAGGAAGAGCAGCGTTTCCCGCACCAAAAGAACCGTCAAGAAAAATCTTCACAATCCCTGAGGGAGAGTCTGAAGCCGATAATCCATTGATATCATCCACCATAACTGCTACAGATACATCAAGAGCAGAAAATGAATTCAACAGAAATTCAGCGGTATGAATAGATTCAAAAGAGCATACTGCAGTTACTCCCCTGCTGAATATCTTAGAATCAACCCTTGAGACCGCGTTTGCAAGTATATTGCCCGGCAATGGAAACATCTGTTCAAAGTTCAATACCGGCCACTCTTT
>JAGLDB010000528.1 GCA_023145935.1 Candidatus Sabulitectum sp.
GAGAAAAGATAACGGTCAGTACAGCCCTGGATCCCTTTGGGGTGAAGGGGCTCCCATTCCGCCTGGACCGCCTTCTTCGCTGAAGCCCATTTCTTCCAGCTCCTGTTCGATCTTTTCCGGATCCTCCCCTGCCTCAAGTCTTCCCAGCGCATGCTCAAGTTCAGGACCAAGGTCTTCACCCATTTCGTCAGCCATTCTGCGAACGGCTCTGGCCATTGATCTGGGATCATTTTCGTCGATGTCAGCCATGTCTGCAGCCATATCATCATCTGATCTGGATTTTGAAGAAGTGGTTGAGAACTGACTCATAACCCTTTCAAGATCACCCTTCCGGCATTTGGGACACAGTAGATCCTCAGACTTTCTGCTGCCTCTGATCAGGAATTGATATATGGTGTTGCATCCGTTGCAGTAATACTCATAGATTGGCATTTTTGCCTCCTGCGTTAATAAAGCGACTAAATACTCCGCCGCCCAATGCAATTCCCGTTGCACGGGAAACAACCGGGCATTTCACAACAAAGGAATGATAAACCCTTGGATCATTTATACCAAACAGACTCTCCAGATTGCCCTGACCTTTCGCAAGAATGATATCAGCAGATTCATATATATCACGGGCTTTTCCACTGAGCATATCTGGAATTACTCCTGGAACATCAATACCGCTTGAGATCAAATCAGCTACTTCATGGAGCCCGGCCATTTCAGCATCCTTCAGAGTTGCATCGTTCATAACCGGGTGTTCCCTGGTCATGTAGTATTTTCTGCCTTCAAAGGAAGTAAGATCCAGAAAGAGCTTGTCCATAACAGTTTCTCCTGCATTGTCCCCCAGCACCAGAAGAGTATCCGCTTCGTACAGAGAAGTGAGGAAGTGGCTGGTCTGGTCAACAGACAGGGGAGAGGCAAGAACGGTTACAAGTTCTTCAATTTTCGGAAGGGTAACTCCCTGGCCCACATCAATAAGATTACACCATGTACCAGCAGAAAGTGCCATTGATTCAGGGGCTGAAGATTGCAGAAAAACCTTTTTCAG
>JAGLDB010000529.1 GCA_023145935.1 Candidatus Sabulitectum sp.
GGAGAGGCAAGCACCGCAGACTACTCAGGTGCTTATACTCCGGTTGATCCTGATCCAGAAACTTTCCCTCCAATAACCTACACCTATGTTGATGTCAGTGCTGAAAACATCGTTATTCCAGACGGCGTATACTTCTGCATAGGCTTCGATAACACCGGTAACGGTGGGCAGATCGACTTCAATGGCGTAGACACCTGGTCCTGGTACGATAACATGTGGGACAGTGATCAGGCCTGGGGACGAACTGACATTCTTGAGGTTTCAGCTGACTTTTTCCAGGCGCTTGAACAGAACTCCTGGGGTTCGATCAAGGCTACCTTCTAATCAAGTATATGACTTTTGAGAAGCCCCGCTTTTGCGGGGCTTTTCTGTGCTCACGAAATATGTTTTACTTTCCCGATACGGATATTCCGGAAAATGCTATCCATGGAATAGTAGAATCTCCGTTGTTTACTCTCTCTTTTGAAATGCTCTTAATGTTCTTTATCATATCTTTCAGGTTTCCCGCAACCATGGTTTCTGCAATGGGGTACTTGATCTTACCATTCTCTATGTAGTAACTGTTCTTGGCCACACCGGAAAAATCTCCACTGCTTGCCGGGTTTCCTCCTGAGAAGCGACACAGCAGTACTCCCCTGTGAATGGATTTCACCATCTCATCCAAAGATGAGTTTCCAGGATCGATCACATAGCAGCCACCTGAGTTCACTGCTTTTTCCATTCCTGTTCTTTTTGAGCCGTACAGGCTGAGCAGAAACGATTTCAATACTCCATTCTCAATGATCGTGTTGTTCTCCGACTTGAAGCCGTCTGTTGTAAAAAAGTACCCGCTGGCAAGTTCATCTGATACTGGTCTGGAGTAAACAGACAATCTTTTGTCAGCTATGACCTCTCCAAGAGAATCCTTGAAAATTGAAGTTCCAGTTATCATGGGATAATCTCTCAGATAGCTTGTGAGCATGGAAGTAAAATCCTCCATGCATTCCGGAGTAACAATTACATCCCCGGTAAAGCTTCCCTTAAGGGTTTC
>JAGLDB010000053.1 GCA_023145935.1 Candidatus Sabulitectum sp.
TATACTGTACGACTGTCAGTTGTGCGCAGGTCGCTCACAGTTGACATAATGAGAACAGTTGGTGCGCCATGGTGGTTCATCAGGATTCCCTTTGTAATAGAGGGAGTATTTATGGGTGTGATCGGTTCCGCCGGAGGGCTTGCCATATCGGCGATTTTGTCAAAAGTACTGGCTGGTGCAGTGACTCACAGGTTTATGCCCCTGTCATGGATGACTCTCGTGATCCTGCTTGGTGCTATTACGGGAACTGTGGGTGCTCTGGCCGGTTCATACGAAAAGGAAAGGTAATAATGAGAATCAGTAATATCGTTACAATCCCTGTTATCGCAGCAGCTTCAGCTTTTGCCCAGGACGCCACTTCCGGTACTGAAGAGGCTTCTGCCGGATGTCTTGGAACAGGAGGAATCATGGGTCTTCTGCCCATCGTTGCAATGGTGGGAATATTCTATTTCCTGATCATCAGACCTCAGCAGAAGCAGTCAAAGAAAATGAAGGAAATGCGCGAATCTATGGAAAAGGGCAACAATGTTGTTACCAGCGGTGGAATTCACGGAGTAATAACGAATTTTAAAGGTGATGTTGTTACGGTTAGAATCGCAGACTCTGTGAAAATCGATGTGGATCGTTCAGCTCTGACAATTCTAGGAGAAGAAGCGCTTTCCAAATGAAAAACCTGCTGGACTCTGTGAGAATTATCGGTGATCCTGTTCTCAGACGGAAAAGCAGACCACTGGTCTTTCCCGATGATATGGAGTATTTGCGTACTCTGACTGGAAAAATGGCGAATACCCTTGAGGTTGCTGAAGGTCTCGGGCTTGCAGCACCTCAGGTGGGAGAGTCGGTCAGGTTATTCATTGCCACCCCGGATTATCTTGATGAGCTGAATGGACATGTGGTGTTCATAAATCCGGAGTTGCATCCTTACGGGGAAATGGAAAAAAGAGAAGAAGGCTGTTTGAGCGTCCCGGGTATCTACGAGATACTGTCCAGGCCGGGAAGAACTAGAATTACCGCGGTGGATATCCGGGATAATTCGTTTTTTCTGGATGTAGGCGGACTCGCGGCAAGACTCATGCTTCACGAAGTGGACCATCTCGATGGTATTCTCTTTGTTGACAAGCTCAGCTCTATTAAAAGAAAGCTTTTAAGGGGAAGACTTAAAAAACTGAGAGAGGAGAGCAGAAGGCATTGAAAGTTGTTTTCCTTGGGACATCAATATTTGCGCTGCCTTCCATAAGCGCTCTTTACAATTCTGAGTATATTGAACTTGTAATGATAGTTTCTCGCCCTGACAGGCGATCCGGACGTGGAAGAAAAATCTCAAGACCGCCGGTGGCCAAGCTTGCTGACCAGCTTGGAATCAAGTTGCTGCAGCCGGAAAAACTCAGGGAGATCAAAGATCAGCTTGAGGATATCTCACCTGACTTAATGGTCAGCGCTTCCTACGGTGGCTGGCTTCCAGGGTGGTTTCTGAACATTGCCCCTCTGGGGGTTGTAAATATCCATCCATCTCTTCTTCCAGCCAACCGGGGAGCGGCACCTGTTATAAGGGCTGTGCTGCATGGTGATAAGGAAACAGGCGTCTGCTTCATGAAGACAGATGAAGGATGGGACACCGGTGATATTATTCACACTGTTAAGAGGAAGATAGAAGGAAACCAGACAGCGGGAGAACTTGAAAAAACCCTTTCCGAATCTGCAGCAGAGGTACTTCCATGGGTTCTTGAGAAATATCTCCAGGGCGAGATCGTGCTGGTGCCTCAGTTCGGAGCGGAAAGTTATGCTGAAAAAGTAACGCCTGAGGAAACTTTTATCTCCTGGCAGAATTCTGCGGAGGAAGTTAGAAGAATGATACTTGCCTTTAATCCTGTTCCCGGTGCGAGAACGCTGAATCGATCAAAAATATTGAAGATATACTCTTCTGAAGTATTGTCTATGAAAGGCTTACCGGGGCAGGTGCTTGAAACTGATCCTCTTGTGGTTGGATGCGGGGAAGAGGCACTAAAGCTTCTAGAGGTGCAGCCCGAGGGCAGGCGCAGAATGTCATCTGATGAATTTGTCAGAGGATACCGGATAATGAAGGGAGCCCTTTTGAGTGAGAAGTAATACTGTTTTTCACTACCATCTCGGTCTCTCTGTTTTTGCGCTTTTTCCTGGAGTAATCGTTCTGCTTCTCACCCATGAATGGTACTGGCTGCTGGCAACAGTAGTTCTTGTTAACATAGGCGGCTTGACCAGGACCAATCCTTTTCTTACGCTTTCCTTTCATGTGCTCAAACCCATGGCTCGATTATTTGGCGGAGAAGGTTTTGCAGCGGAGGAAATGGTTATTGAACTGGGTTCAGAAAAAACCCTGCGAAAGCTTGGTGGAAGAATACCTGCGGACAGAATTCTTCTTCTTCTTCCGCATTGCCTTCAGCAGCATGACTGCCAGCGAAGGATAACATTCAACCCTTACAATTGTGTTAGGTGCGGCAAGTGTCCTGTGGGATCGCTTCTGGATCTTGCGGACCGCACCGGTGTTAAAGTAGCAGTGGCAACCGGTGGAACTCTTGCCAGGCGTCATATCAAGGAAGCTCGTCCGTTGGCTGTGGTTGCTGTTGCCTGCCCGAGAGATCTTGGTCAGGGAATGCTGGACGCTTCTCCTGTTCCCGTGGCAGGTGTTGAGAATTCAAGACCTGTGGGAGATTGTCTGGATACCCAGGTTGACATTTCCATTGTGGAAAAAAACATAGAACACCTTATAGGTTCCCATACGCAGCAAGGTGTTTAATTAATCCAAGGAGGATCTAATTCCCGTCCCTTGGGTTGACGGTTTTTGTCTTCTGTCTTTTTTCTTTGGCTAACAGATACCCCACCGCTTGCGGCGGTGGGAGTTGTCATTGAAAAGATTGTAAGGAATCGTTTTCGGAAAGCTGATAGCCTTTTTCCATGAATAGTCTCATGCAGGCATCAACCACCTGTCTGTCGAAGTAGACACCAGACCCTGCAGTTATGGTTTGAAGAGCCTCATGCAACCCCAGGCTTGCCCTGTATGGTCGCATGGTAGCCATGGCTTCAACAACATCAGCAACCGCAAGTATCTTTGCTTCCAGCCTTATTGCAGGCCCCTTGATGCCCAGGGGGTAGCCACTGCCGTCGATCCTTTCATGGTGCTGCAGAACAATGTCTGCCACAGGCCATGGGAAGTCAATGGATTTCAGTATATCGTACCCGTCTTCCGCGTGCTCCCGCAGAAGGAGCATTTCACTTCTGGTAATGGCACCGGGTTTGGTGAGTATTTCTGTTGGAACTGCCATCTTGCCTATATCGTGCAGTATGCCTGCGATCTTCAGGCCGTCGATCATGTGTGATTTCATTCCAAGTTCTTCACCTATGGCACAAGCAAGATCAGCAACTCTTTTCTGGTGCCCGGCAGTGTAGGGATCTTTCATATCCACAAGGCGACTCATGGCAAGAACAACGCCATCAATGGTTTTCTGAAGTTGTTTGAATGCGTTCATTCGTCCGGTGATGTCTGTGATAACACCTTCTGCAATGGAAACAGCAGCTTCAGTCAGAGTACTCATTGTAAATGATGCCCAGAAGGTTGAACCATCGAACTTTCTGAGAACGATCTCACGATCATCTATTCTGCCCTTTTGTTGAAGAAGGGAAACAATGTTGGCTTCCTCTTTCTGATCTGAAAGAATATCTGAAATTCTTACATTCTGCTCTTCTTCAGTGTTGGATATTTTAAACATTCGTTTAAAAGCAGGGTTCATAGAAAGGATCAGCCCGTTCTCTCTTATCTCGCTTCTGAAAACACCCACAGGAATGGTCTCTGAAAGCTTCTTGTAGTTCTGCTGCGTGGTTTTTAAAGCTTTTCTGCTGTAGACCTGATCAGAGATGTCTACAGTAAGAACAACAACACGCTGCACAGAGTTGTCCGGATTCATGATGGCATAGAAATGCTGAGAGACCCATACCTGAAGGCCATCTCGTTTCTTGTCGGTCTTTACCTCGGGAACAAAGAATTCACCACCGGACAAGTAAACATTCAGGAGTTTTTCTTTGAAACCGGCTAGATATGAATCCGAAGCATCCAGTTGAAGCTCGGTTCTTTTTTTGTTCATGTCAGCTTTTATGCTTTCATCAGAATTGTTCCATATCCTTTGCCAGGCCTTGTTGTACGATAACAGGTTGCCTAAAGAATCCCGGACAGAAATACCTACCGGAGCATTACGGATGATCGCAGAGTTAACAGCTTCCCGATTCCGGTACTCTTCCATCTGGTCTTCTTCATTGGTGATATCACGCATAATGCAGAAAACACCAATTGGTAAATCCAGCTCAACAAGAGGCACTTTGATACAGCTGAATGTGCGGGTATTATTGTCACCTTCGTGGAAGGAAAGAATCGCTTTAAGGGTTGAGCCGTTCTGCATTGCAAGTTTGTCTGTGCGGACATCTTCCTCTGCAGTAAGAGCGGGCATGATATCTGATGAGTGAAGCCCTTCAACTTTCTCAGGAGCATCCATTCCAAAGAAATCGGCAAAAGACCAGTTACAGGTCAGGAAGCGTAATTGACTGTCTTTGATAGAGACAAACTCCCTAGCCTGATTAAAGGCAAGTTCAAGATATTGGCTAAGTTGGCCCTGCTTATTTTTCAAGCAGTCTCTCCAGGTCTGTGACCAGACCATTCAGTTTATTCATGGCATCTTCAACCGGTACCGGGGTCTCCAGATCAACACCTGTATCTTTGAGCAGTTCAAGGGGAGGCTTTGAACCGCCGGAAGAGAGGAAGTTAAGGTAGCTTTCTATAACTCCTTCATCGCCGTTTATGATCCTGCTGCTGATTGAAGCAGCAGATGCCAGACCAGTAGCATATTTGTACACATAGAAATTGTAGTAGAAGTGCGGTATCCTTGCCCATTCAGCCCCGATGAGCAGATCCTCTTCCTGGTATTCAAACGCGTCTCCATGATAGAGTTTGACAAGGTTGAAGTAAGTCTTGTTCAGCCAGTCGGTAGAGAGGGAGCCCCCGTCTTCAACCCTGGCGTGAATAAGCATCTCAAACTCGGCGAACATGGTCTGCCTGAACAGTGTAGTTCTGAAATCATTTATCTGACTGTCGATCAGATAGGCGATAATGTCCTTATCTTCAGTCTGACTTCTTAGATGATTTGCAAGAAGCATCTCGTTTGTGATACTGGCCACTTCAGCTACAAGTATTCTGTAGTCTGATGTCTGGTAAGGCTGGTTTTTCCGGGAGAACCAGCTGTGCATGGAATGTCCAGCCTCGTGAGCCATTGTGAACACGGAGTCAAGGGTACCGGAGAAATTAAGAAGCATGTACGGCTGGCTGTCGTAACATCCACCGGAGTATGCGCCGCTCCGCTTTCCTATATTCTCATACCGGTCTGTCCAGCGGTTCTCAAATCCCTGACGAAGAGTGTCTACATAAAGTTTTCCAAGGGGTTTCACTGCGCTCAGAGTCATTTCCTCACCCTGGCGTGCAGTGTACTTTACATCAACATCGTGAACTGTGGGTGTATAAACATCGTACATATACATCTTTTTCAGTCCCATTACTCTTTTCTTTATCTGATAGTAACGGTGCATTACAGGAAGGCTTTGATGTACAGAGCTGATAAGGGCCTCGTATACCTTCCTGTTTACCCTGTCACTGAAAAGAGATGCTGCCAGTGCAGATGGGTAGTTTCTTGCTTTCGCTCGAAAAATATTCGTTCGAACCTGTCCGTCCAGCAGAGATGCGAGAGTCTCAGTGTTTCCGCGGATCTCTCTGTAGAAGCCGCTGAATGCATCTCTCCGGACCCTGCGGTCAGCTCCCTGAAGAAGTGGAACAAAATTTCCGTGTGAAAGTTTGATTCTTTTTTCATTCTCATCGGAGATCTCAGGCAATCTTGCGGGTATTTCAACATTATTCAACTTGCTGAAAGTTCCGCTGAACCCCCTTGTTGCATCCGAAGCAAGAGCCATAATTCTTTCTTCAGCTGCGGAAAGTATGTAAGGTCTGTTTCTAAGAATGCTTTCAAGCCAAACTCTGTAAGTGGCAAGAGGAGTCTCGTTGATCCAGCTGACCATGATCTTTTCCGGTACAGAAAGCACTTCAGGATTGAACCAGCTTAAGGATGTAGCAAGACTGGTGTTAAGATCAATTGCTTTCTGATGCATTTCATTACCAACCGGATCAGAAAGATCCTGATCCAGAACCATATGAGCGTAGGTATAAAGTTTCTCCACCTGACGACTGGCATCAAGTATTGCCTTTACAACTTTAAAAAGACTATCAGATGAAGTCACAGCATTACCGTGGTATGCAGCCAGTTTCTCCGGTAGTACTGATGCGGCTTTTAGTGCATTTTCCCAGTCTTCCATGGTTTTGTACATTGAAGTGATATCCCATGTGTCTTCAACTGGAACATTAGATCTTTTAACTGGTTCTTTCATTTATTCAATCCATTCATACAAGAGTAATCAGACGCCGCTCTGCAGGGCGAATAAGTCAGTATTTGTAACTCCCGTAGTATATGCTCATCTCGATCTCATCGCCATGTTTGTCTGTGTGCTGTAATCATGATTATCTTTCCTGACACAGAAGGGGAAGACGCATGAAAACATCACTTGTCAAGCTATTTGTTACAGTTCTTCTGCTGGGAGCCGCCAGCACTATCTTTATGAGTGTTATGCCTGATTATCTCAGCAACGAGTTGGGAGTGGACGGCGAGGTCAGGGGAGCGCTGGAAGTTCCAAGAGAGCTTCCTGGATTTCTTCTTGTTTTCATAGCTGGATTTCTTGTGAGAATTCGAAGAAAGAAAGCAATAGCAATGATTTTTCTGGTTGGGATCCTTGCTTTTATCGGTTTTGCTTTTTTTACTGATTCGCTTCTCCGATTCATTTTTTTCATGGTGATATGGTCTTCAGCTATGCATGCTTTCATTCCACTGAGAGACACCACGGCTATTGAACTTGCCGGTTCAGGAAAAAGAGGCTGGGTTCTGGGTCGGGTGGGAGCTTTCAGATCTCTGGGATTGATCCTGGGTACCGCGGTTGTCTGGGTATTTTTAAGTCAACTTAATACCGGTTTCAAGATGACATGGATAGTGGGTGCGATTCTCCTGGTTCCCGGAGTACTGGTAGCCATGAGACTTCCTTCGTCGATCGGCGAGAAGGAAAGGGTAGCTGCAAAAAGATTCGTGTTCAGGAAAAAGTATCGTTTGTTTTATGCGTTGTGTATGCTTTTCGGTGCAAGAAAGCAGATATTCCTGACCTTTGCCCCCTGGCTGCTTGTATCTGTGTATCACCAGAGGGCACCTCAACTTGCCCTGGCCATGGGTGCCAGTGCCCTTATCGGGATCTTTCTTAAACCTGTTTTTGGAAAGCTCATAGACAAACTGGGAGAAAGAACCATTCTCATGGCAGATGCTGCTCTGATATTGCTGTTGAGTACTGCATACGCTGTTATCCCGCAGATCGCAGGTCCGGGTATTGCTCTTGCGCTGCTCTATTGCTTCTTTGTAATGGATGAGCTTCTCTTCAGCCTTTCCATGGCACGAACCACTTACCTTTCCAGAATTATAGAGAACAAGTCTGAGATGGTCCCAACCATTGGCCTCGGTGGAACGATTGATCACATTGTATCAATGGCTGTACCTGTTATAGGTGGAATTCTCTGGATGAAGGTTGGTCCCTGGTCGGTATTTGCCATGGCAGGTTTAGTTGCAGCTACCACATTCTTTACTGTGTCTACAATGAAGAAGTAAGCCTGTTAATACAGCTTTCAAGCACACTGCCCAGCATCTCCAGTTTGTTTCGGAACCTGGAGTTCATGGTTCCCCTTCCAGCCAGAAGAAGAATTCTTGTGTTACCTTCCGTGTCAGGAACAGGTATGAAAGCAGCACCATCCGGGAAAGAGTCTTCTCCGTTGAATGGCAGGTTCTCGGAAGAGAGATAACACGGAGATTCAAAGCCGGATCCACTGAAAGACTCAGGTACCTTTTCCCCAAGGATCAGCTTGAATTCACCCTTTAAAACTTCATAGATGCCGCATGTGTCTACGGATGTAAGGGATTGCATAGCGTTCAGTATATCTTGCGCGGCTTCCTGGATTGTGGCAGATTGATTGAGAAGTGCAGCGAAATCTCTTCGCAGAGCTTTGTTTCTGTCTACCTGGGGTACCGAGTGAACGATTGCAAGAACAAGCTGCTCTCCGTTCTTATTGTACGAGACTGCTTCTATCAGTGTGTGAGGGGTAAGGATACCGTCAACAACAAGGGTTTCCTTATTTCCTGATGCCAGAGCTCTGGCAACCGGGCAGTTATTGAAGCACTCAAGCAATCCCTGGAAAATATCTGTACACTTCTTTCCCGTCAGGAATTCTGTGCTGTGGCCAAAGAACAACTCAGCGGAAGGGTTTACCCACACAACTCTGATGTTTGAGTCAAATATTATCACAAGCTCTGAGATAGAGCAGAGAATCTTTTCCGTGAAAGAATCCGGAATATTTTTAAACACAACAACCTTTCCAGACCCCTCCAGAATGTCCAAACCAAATATGACTGTTTAGAAAGGCAGTGGCAAGAGCCGTGAAAGACTTGAAACCTGATGTTTTTCTTTTTTCGAATCAGAAGCAGCGGGAAATTTGTTACGCTTTCACTGCCCAGCGGAGCTTCGCACTGGATGAACGCGGGTTGTCATGTTTCTCCTGAAAGGAAGGACGCACCGGTCGGCGGACACATTCTGAGTAAACGCCCTGTTCGGCAAAGCTCTTGAAGCTTTTTTTAACACGGCGATCTTCTCCGGAATGAAATGAAAGAACAGCAATTCTGCCACCGCTTTTAAGACAGTCAGGTATTGAAAGCAGCAGTTGATCCAGCGCTTCAAACTCATTGTTTACTTCTATTCGAAGTGCCTGAAATACCCTTCTGACCGATAGTTTTGATTCATCAGGTTCAAGTTCCATGCTCTGCAGAGCTCTGCTGATTACCGATGCAAGTCCAACGGTTGTCATGCATTCTTTTCCAGCCGAGAGTATGGCTTTTGCAAGAAGAACTGCATGGGTTTCGTCTGCGTTCTCAGCAAGAATATCCACTAGAGAATCCTCTGTTACTCGAAGCAGCAGCTCCGCAGCCGTTTCACCGGAAGTGTTGTCAAGGCGCAGATCCAATGGAGCGGAGTTTTTGAAAGAAAAGCCTCTCTCAGGGGTATCCAGCTGCATGGAAGACACTCCAAGGTCAGCAAGTATGAAGTCAAAGCCTTCCGGACGCACATTAAGGCAATCCTTTATCTGTGAGAAGTTCATGTGCCGGGTAATAAATACAGATTCATCAAATCCAAGTTTACGAATGCGTTTTTCCGTTCTGACAAGTTCATGTGAATCAACATCGATCCCTAAAAGAAAGCCACCGGGCAGAATGCGTGGCAGTATTCCCTCAGCATGGCCGCCGTACCCCAGTGTGCAGTCTATACCGCTCATGCCACGCTTCAGGTTTAGTGTTTCAAAGATCTCACTTACACAGATGGGCAGATGCATTCCTGCAGGGGTTTGCCCCCGCTCGATGACTTTCTTTACATCACCGGGATACTTCCCCGGATCAAGTTCTTTGTATTTCTCGCTGAACTTTCGAGGGTGGGTTCCCGCATAGCGGACCCGGCGCTTGTGCTTTACTGGTTTATCGGTCATGCCGGACATCAGAACAATTGTTTCCAGGTGCTTTGTGGTCAATGATCAAAGTATTCACTTTACCCCTCAAAAAAATAAAAAGAGCATTCTCTGTATGAAAGCGACAATACCTCCGGAAGTTATTCCAGTCAACAATATCTGAACAAAGGCGCCCAGGCGGGCAGAGTGGTTAAGCATTTATCTAAGTACATCACTGCAGGCTTCCTGAAACTATTTGCGAAGAAGCTTCATTTGTGTAATATTTTTGATAAGAATACATCTTCTCTTATGGGGTTAGGCGTTTTCTGGTTGTTACACCTAAAGGTATTGGCCACTTATATTTCTCAAGATCTTCTTACACCACTATATTGGGCTCTACTATTTTCTACTGATACTTAGCGGCGAGTTTAGTAATATTTCATGAAAGGAGGCTTCCTTAGTGCTAATATTTACACTACTGGTAGCAATTTCTTCGTTTAACCTTACGGGCTTCTGGCATTCCACGCCAGATCTGTCTGAAGGATACAAGAGCTGTTACTTTTTCTGGGATACGGGTGAGTACGCCTTTCTAGAGTCCATTGAGGAAGATTATGTGTACATGGGAAGCTGGTTCTTAAGAGATGACGAACTGGTTCTTGACTTATCCGATGCCATTTCTGTGGGAGGTATGCCTTTAAATGTAAGACTTGCTGAAATAGTACTTGATCTTTACAGTACACGCATTGTAAGCCGCCTGATCTCACTTGATGGGGAATACTTCTTTCTGCTGGAGAGGAACCCGCAGTCAGCCATCTTATCTCTTGTTCCGACCTGGGGTATGACAGACAGCGAAAGAAATGCCTTCTCTGCTGTGATTGAACCATAGTGTGTGCATCACTTTTAAAGCGCTGCAATAGCCTCAGCTGAATTTAGAGGAATTAACGTCTCAAACATTCAACGAACAATCAGAAATCTCCAGCTCATTGAAACTATAAATAGTTGAAGAGATACAGGAAAAGCCCCTAGATTTCTCAAGGGGCTCTGGCGCCTCGACCGTGTCTCCCAGCGAACCATTTTCTGGTACGATGTAACCATAGGGAACGCGACTAAGAAGGAGTCGAGGAAGAGCTTCAGGAACCCCATCATACAGGCTAAAGAGATGAAACTGGCGATAGAGTTGAACAATCTGACCAAGGCTCAGCTTGCCCGGAAACTCAATATGTCAAGAGCCAGAGTAACTCAGATGCTGAATCTTCTGAAATTACCGGAGGAACAGAAGGAAGAGATCGAAGCGATGACAGGGAATTAATGTGGGAGACGGCTGGTGACGGAGAGAATGTTGCGCAGGACTGTTAATAGCAGGATGTCATCTTGACAAAAGTATATGATAGTAATATACATGGAACATGGTAAAACCAAGAGATATGCTCAGGGATTGTATTGGATTCGAATGGGA
>JAGLDB010000530.1 GCA_023145935.1 Candidatus Sabulitectum sp.
AACAACGGAGGATGAAATGAAAATTTCCGTACTTATACTTGCTATCACCTTCATGGCAATTGCTCAATACCCGGATACTTTACTGGGTTCTGTTGCTGTGGGCCAGAACCCAATGGATGTCTGTATTTCCCCGGATGGACTCAGAGCTTACGCTGCGGTCGAGTTTGGATTTGCCGCTGCGATTGACATAAACGGATACTCGGATTTCTCCCTTGCAGGGCTTGTATCTCTTGATGGGGAACCGGCCACACTGCAGTGTGATCCAACCGGTGAATATCTCTATGTAGCAGAAGGAGAGAACAGCAAGTTGTATGTTGTAGACACCTCTGAGCTGTCTGTTGTGAAAACTCTCGACATTCAGCCTGACCCAACTGACATGGTCTTATACTCTCCGGAGAGCAGGATCTATCTTTCTCATGGAAATGGCATGATCTCCGTTATTGACACGGAAAGCCAAACAATAGTGGAGGTTTTCTGGGCAGGAGTTCAGATAAACTCTCTGGCCTTAACTCCAGATCAGAGTCAGATATTCGCTTCGGATAATGGAAGCCCTGAAGAAACCGCTATTAATTCAGTTACAGGAAATCCTACCCGTATTACCAGCGGAATGGACAGTTACAGTTGTGCTGTATCCGGAAATGGCTCAAGGCTTTTCCTCTCCTGCCCGTCATGGAACATCATTGGAGTAATGGACATTGCATCATCAACTGTGGAGGGAACAATTCCCTGTACAGAAGCTGCACCGGACAAAATGGCTGCCCTGCCTGGTATGCCCTACCTCTATGGAGTTCGTCCCGATCAGAATATCATTACAGTATTCGGTACAGACGATCTGACTGAAAAAGGAGAGATCGCCCTTCCGGGAGGTCCTTCAGAAATTGCGGTTCACCCTGACGGAGAGAGACTCTTCGTGGTGTGTACAGGGGACAACAAGATAAAAGTGATCGGCTTTGACACTTCGGGAATTGATACGCCTCTGCACAATCACATTCTGAGTGCAGTTGACTCGCCCTCACCCTCACCATCAGT
>JAGLDB010000531.1 GCA_023145935.1 Candidatus Sabulitectum sp.
CTGAAGTCTCTGAATTTGAATGATCTGTTTTGATTCCAGTGTAACTGAGACACTGTATGTAACCATTAGTGTTTCCGATTGAGCCGGCAAGACACTATGAATATCTTCTACCGAGTCATCACATTGATCCTCGGGAACAAATGCAGATGACATTTCCACTGAACCGTAAGCGGTACTGCCGCCACCGCCAGCTCCGCCTGATAATGCGCCCTCCACCATACCCGAACCGTCATGTTCTGATGAAATAGAACCGGCAGTCCGAAAAACGGCTTCCTGCTCAAGGCTCTCGTCAACTGTTCCAGGCAGTTCAGACATATCTTCAGATTCAACATTATGGTGACCGCCAACTGCGTTAAGGATCACATCAGGGTAACTGGGAACAAAATCAGCATCCTCCTCTGCGTCCTCCATTTCGGCATCCCCTTCCGATACCCCGGAATCAGATACAGACAGTGCCGGATCAACAGACAACTCTTCAACAACTCCAAGAATCTCAGACTGACCCGAAACCAGCTCATCCTGTAGAAACTCAATCTCTTCTTCTGCATATTCAGCTGCTGCCGTTTCTTCCATTTCCTCCGGAAGAGTTTCATCCTGAGCAACAGAAATACCACCAGCAACAGCTTCAGCCGGAGCGCTTGATTCTTCAAGGGCTATACTCGAAAGAGATGTACCGGAACCATCAATATAGAATACTTTCACACCAATGTAAGCTGCACAAATGGCAGCAGCAATGAACCATGTCCGCTGCGTCCGCCACCACGGAGTCTCCCGTTTGACACTTTTGCGCATTTTATCAAAGCTCGCTTCTCCGGGATCAGTCCACGCGTCGCGCCATACAGATTCCATCTGTTTTTGAGCAGTTGTAAAAGCTCGGCAACTGTCACAGTGCTGAATGTGCTCAGAGATTATGTCTGCTTCCGGGGAAGCAATCTCGTTATCGCACCAAGCCATAAGGGTATTCCTGTCAGGACATGTCATAGTTCACCCCCAAGCTCTGTAACAACAAATGCCTTTACAGAGCTTCG
>JAGLDB010000532.1 GCA_023145935.1 Candidatus Sabulitectum sp.
CTGTCAAACAACTCATTCTTCTGTATTTCCGGTAGAGAGGTTGTTCCATTCTTCACTGCTTCAAGCAGTGCAAGTTCCGGTGTGGTTCCCTTGGCAGCATACGAAAGGCCCAGGGGGCCCAGCTGGACTGTAACGGTTTTTTCGCTGGAGACCACAGAAGCCATTCCTCTTGCAAGAAGCCACTGAAAGGCTCTTCTGTATGAACCTTCGTCCATTCCAGCACCGGCAATGACATCCATATCGCCACCGGAGCCGTGCTCAGACAGCCAGTTCAGCAGCGTTTTCTCCAGTGGGTGCAGATCTTTTGATACTGTCTCTGACAATTTATACCTTCTTCTATTCCCAGACTATTTCATCTGAATTGAGAAAGAGTCCCTGTTCCGGTCTTGGGATCCTGTAATCTCCCTTTAGAACCGTACCGCATTCCGGGCACTCAGACATTCCCTGGTTTACAACAGAATCACATACAGGACAGATCCTCGCCATGATTCCATCCACATATTCAACAAGTTCACCGGCGGTGATAACTCCATCCCCATTGAAGTCAGCAGCTCCTCTGGAGCCTTCCAGAAGAATTGGAGTAAGAACTCTTTCACTGACAGATTTGTCTTCTCTTGCCGCAGTAAGGATCAGTATATCATCGCTGGCAGAAAAGTCATTCACAAACCCTCCGGAATTGCAGGCATCAGCAAAAAGATACACTGTACCTGGAAAACCCGCAAGCAACTCGCTCATCTCATCATCTGAAATGTCTTCATCATAAAAACAGAGTAACTCATTAACCCCGTCAGCTTCCTCGCTTCCCCCTGATCCTGGAGATTCCTGAGAACCATGACCGCTGTAGAATACAACAAGTCTATCACCTGAGTCAGCACGGCGGGAAATATCATTAACCGCATTCCTGAACGCATCAGCTCTGGCCTCGGCGTCCACAAGAAGCACAATGCGATCCGAGTGTACATTCTGGTCATCTCTCAAAAATCGATAAAAATCAATGGCATCCATGCTGGCTCTGGAAAGAATGTC
>JAGLDB010000533.1 GCA_023145935.1 Candidatus Sabulitectum sp.
ACCTGAATGTGAGCAAGCTCCCGCTCAGGACTCTCAATATAGGTGTCACTGCACGCAAGAGCAGTAAGCACAAGTAGTGCGAACAAAACATTTTTCATTTAGTTTCCTTTCGGTGAATAATCCTGTAATTCATATACAATCACAAAGTAATTTCTATTCCGCTATTTCAATATCAAATACTACCGGTGTGTGATCTGAGGGTTTCAGCCAGCCCCTTGGTTCTTTGTCTATCAGGCAATCAGTTATTATTTTACCGGCAGAGTTGTTGGCCAGAACAAGATCAAGCCTCATACCCCTGTTTCTTCTGAAAGATGCTGCGCGGTAGTCCCACCAGCTGTATGCCTGTTCTTCCAGTTGGAATTGTCTGAAAACATCGCTGAAACCAGCTTTTGCAAACAGCTTGATCTGTTCTCTTTCCAGAGGATGGTAGCATATAGTGCCATCCTGCTCTATGGGGGAGTGTGTGTCTATAGGTCCCGGGGCAACATTGAAATCGCCCAGTATTACAGTGGGACCGGAAAAGCTCAAGGCGTATTCCCGCAATATTTCATAGTAACGGAGTTTCTCTTGAAATCTGGGGTGATCAACATCGCCGCCATTAGGCACATACACATTGATAAGCCTGATACCGGCTATTGTTGCAGAGATCATTCTGCTTTGTTCCGGCAGGTAGCCGGAAAGATCAGTTTGAACATCAATTAGAGGTGATCTGGATACAATGGCAACTCCGTTCCACCTGACCTGTCCGTTCACAGCTGACCGATACCCCAGTTCGCTGAATTCCTCAGAAGGATATTGTTCCTCTGTGGCTTTCAATTCCTGCATGCAGAGAACGTCCGGTAGTTCTTTCTCAATCCAGTCCTTTATTACAGGCATTCTTGCTCTTACAGAATTCACATTCCAGGTGGCTATTCTTAGTTTCACACCACACCTCCTATCATTTTCTACCGTCAACCGGTGTATCAAGTCAAGGCTTTGCCTGAACAGGCTGTATGAAGTAAATTACCAGACATGAGCAAAAAAAC
>JAGLDB010000534.1 GCA_023145935.1 Candidatus Sabulitectum sp.
TCTGGATTGTTGCAGTCTGGCATTGCGCTCAGCTACCGTATAAACCGCTTTGGATTGCTAGCAGCTGATGCTGAGATCATATTAGATTGCTGATTATGAAGAATCTCACAAGAGAATGGAGGCTTGAAATGCATGGATTTGCAGATAGCTCAGAACTCAGGAAAATTTTTGTCTGCATGCTGGCAGTGCTCTTTTTGCTCGGTCTTTCCTGCGGTGGAGAAAACAATCAGCCGGAAAGCAGTTCATCTGAACAGAACGATGATCACGCAGATGTGTGTACACTTACTGTAGCTGATTCCATCGGGGTAGAGCTTGGTGACTCGAACTATGTGTTCGGAGCAATAAAGGAAGTCGACATTGGTCCGGGCGGAGATATTTTTGTACTGGACTGGATAAAATGCGCGATCTTCCGTTATTCCTCAGACGGCGATTTTGTACAGCAAATTGGAGATCAGGGCAGCGGGCCGGGAGAGATGAGTATGCCGGGATTCTTTGAGGTGCTGGATGACGGTTCGATATGTGTTGTGTGTTTGAACGGTTGGCAAAGATATGATAGTAGCGGGGAGGTTATCTCAACTCAGCTGGAAGAAGGCAGGAATGTGCGGTATATAAACTCTGCTGATTCTATTTTTGTCATCGGGGCCAAGGTTGAAGTCGAATGGCTGGATGATCAGATGCAGATCACAAAAAGTATATGTCGTTTCGATTCACAGCGACCCGACTCTACTATTGTGGACTACCATCAGATGCAATACCATATTGAAACTGCAGAGATGAATGAATTCATGCGGGCAGTTGTAAGAGTAGATCTTTTCCCTATGCTGTTTGCGGCAGGTGACGGGTTTGTATGTATTGCTCCCGATCCAGTTAAAGAATCCGAGATCCTTATTCTCCATGAAGATGGCTCCGCAGCAAATACTCTAATGCTTCCATACCGGGCTGTTCAAAAAACTGAAGAGGAGATTGCTGAGGAAAAGCGGTTCATTGAAGCGTTCTTCCATCACTCAACAGGATACACCA
>JAGLDB010000535.1 GCA_023145935.1 Candidatus Sabulitectum sp.
TTAACACCGAGACCATGGGCTGGATCGTAGACTGCGAGTATTCAGGTGGAGCCTGAAAGACGGATACTTCATGTGGATATGGATGCCTACTTTGCTTCGGTTGAGCTGCTGGGTCGCGAGGAACTTCAGGGGAAGCCGGTAATAGTGGGTGGTGATCCGGGATTTCGTTCGGTGGTAACTTCCTGTACCTATGAAGCCCGGAAATACGGTGTACACGCTGGAATGCCTATGACCCGGGCGCTGAATCTTGTTCCCCATGCAGTGATACTGTCAGGAAGTTTTGCAAGATACAAAACTTACAGCAACCGTGTTTTTGAGGTGCTTCTTTCATTTACCCCCAGAATGCAGCCCACCAGTATCGATGAAGCATTTATGGATCTTACAGGTACACCTGGAAGTCTTACAGATAAAGCTCTGGAAATACAGAGTGCGGTCTATGAAGCCACTTCACTGTGGTGTACGGTGGGTTGCGGCCCCAACAGGCTGCTGGCAAAGATGGCATCAAATTTCTACAAACCCAGGGGAACAGGGCTTTTGATGCCGGATGATATTATCGATCTTCCTGTTGGGGCTATCTGGGGGATCGGCCCTGCAACATCAGACAAGTTTGAAATGTTTGGTATAGACACCATTGGTAAGCTTCGCAGTCTTACACGGGGAACCATGAAATCCATTCTGGGCTCCGGAGGAGAAGAGATTTACAGATACGCCCGGGGGATAGACGATAGGCCTGTGGAGTTCTTCGGATACAGAACTGTGCCAAAATCCATGGGTCACGAACACACATTCACTTCCGATGTCTCTACACCTGAGAAGTACATGCCGGCTCTTGCCATGGTCTGCCAGAAAACAGGGTGCCGGGTTCGAGATGGAGGCTGGCTCGGAGGGGTGGTTACACTGAAGTATCGTCTTCGCAACATGAAACGGATAACAAGGCGGAAGATCCTTGCTTCTCCAACCGATCAGGATCAGACAATACTTGCTGCAGCGGAAAAAATGGCAAGGCAGCACATCAGGGA
>JAGLDB010000536.1 GCA_023145935.1 Candidatus Sabulitectum sp.
CGCAGGCAATGAAGTCGGTGAAGCTATTCATCTTGTTCATGAGCCTGCCTTGAATGTACCAGTTACGGCCCATTTCACTGCCTCCCCTTACATGGGCATCCGCATAGACAAAGCCCCTGTCCAGCAGGGAGAGAATGCTTGAACTGAACATTGGATCAAGGCTCATCCCATAGGCACCGTAGCCGTAAAGTATCAGTGGATTCTCACCTGGAACAAACATATCTTTCCGGTAGACCAGCCCTATGGGAATTCTGGCCCCATCAGAAGCTGTGGCCATTATTCTTAAACTTTCATAAAGATCCCGGTTGAAATTCTCTCCGGCGAACTGGGTTTTAAGCACATTGACTGTGTTTGCATCTATATGGTATGAGATCGTGGACCACGGGGTTGTAAGTGATGTGTAGATAAGGCGTATTGAATCGGCATCAGGGGAATAGTTGGCAGAGGTGTAGAAAGTGGCAGCTTCCTGTCCCAGATCAGCGAAGTACCCCTCGCCTGTAATTCTGTCTGCAATGAAGAGTTTTTTCAACCCATCAGTTCTTACGGTTACAGCCAGAAGATCGTCAAAAATATCTACATCTTCTATAAGAGTGTTCTGATCATGAGGAATTACAGTTTCCCAGTTTTCCATTGTGGGATCATCTGAGGAAACCCTCATAACTGAAAAATTCTCTCCATTAAGGTTTGTCTCTATGAAGAAAACAGAATCGGCGGCATATACATAGTATTCAAGACCATCGGTGCGCGGATGGATCAGGGCCAAGGAGTCACAGGGAGTCTCGGATGAGATCACCCGGTATTCTGATTCCTGCGAGCTTGCAGTGCCCAGAAGAATCCATTTTCTGTCTGGGGAATTGGATACCCATGGCCAGAATGTCAGATCGTCCTCTGTGTATACGCATATCTGATCATCACATCCGATCGTCTGTCTCATTATGCGGTCAGTTCTTCCTGTAGTATCGTTCAAGCCGTAGAAGACCATTCTCGAGTCTGCTGCCCAGGCAAGGTCTCCTG
>JAGLDB010000537.1 GCA_023145935.1 Candidatus Sabulitectum sp.
CTGGAAACAGATCAGCCTTGTTAAATACCACCAGCAGCGGAGTGCCTGCCCCATGAAATTTCCTTACCAGACCTTCCTCAAATTCATCCCAGTTGCAGGAATCACTTACTACCACTGCCACATCCGCACGGTCAAAGAATTTCTTCGTTCTTCCGGTACGCTCCGTGCCCAGCACACCGCCATCATCAAGCCCTGCTGTATCCACAAGAAGCACCGGCCCCAGGGGAAGCAATTCCATGGCCTTCTGAACAGGGTCGGTAGTGGTACCGGGAACATCAGAAACAATTGATACATTCTGCCTGGTCAAGGCATTCATGAATGTGGATTTCCCTACATTCCGTCTTCCAAAGATGCCTATCTGTGTCCTTAAGCCCCTGGGAGTTTTCAGCATTGTTCCCGCCTCCTCTTCTGTCCGGACAGCTGGCGGACCGGGGTCGAATCATGTGAATATTCCAGGCCCTTTCTCTTGAAGAAATGCTTCGCGTCACCCCACTGATCATAGATCACGGTCTCTCCTATGTTCTTTATACCTGCTGCAAGATTTTCTCTGCATACCTCTGAATTCTCATCCATGCATGGCTTGTTGTCATAAAGCTGGTAACCTGTGCGGTATTCAGTGCCTGTCACATTGGGCATTATTATGTTTGCTCCGGCCTTCAATCCCTGTTCCCTTCCATCGCTCTTCAGCGCCTGCAATGCAGTGGTGGCCGCGATATTAACATCTTTCAACACGATCCGGGTTGCAGCAATCATGTTCAGACCCAGTTTGAACCGGGAATCCTCACTGCGGTCCAATGGCCTCTGAAACAAGGGAGCAGAGTGGTGCGGTATGTACGGGCCCATTCCGATCATGTCGATGTCGTTCTCTTTGAAAAACAGAATGTCTGAAGCAAGCTGGGCAATTGTCTGCCCCGGCAGACCTATCATCACACCTGTACCCACCTGGTAGCCGGTTTCCCGAAGAAGTCCCAGACAGGCAACTCTCTCTTCAAAACTGTATCCAAGCGG
>JAGLDB010000538.1 GCA_023145935.1 Candidatus Sabulitectum sp.
CACTTGTGCCATCGAGTACCCAGAGTCTTCCGAGATTGTCAGCATGAAGACCCTGAGGCGGGATCATGTAACGGAATTCGCCAGGAGAGTAGTTAACCGGTGCTCTTGAGTTTCTTGCGCTGAACATGTTGTTGAATCTTTCCGTTTCGCAGGCCAGTTCCTCCTCTGTTTTCCGAACTGGAGTTATGTCTCTCTCTATTGTAAGAAAACATTCACCCTGACTGTTGTAACCCTGAATTATGTACTTCTCAGCAGACACCGCTGCGACAAATACATTGCCTTCAGAGTCGCATGTGAATGCACAGGAGAATATGGAATTCTGTATGGTGTTTGTGATATCATCGGGTATCATCTGAGCTTTGTTTGTGAAGAAAGTGTCCACAGGGCAGAGGTCATTACCGAAGGAACAAATTGAGTATTCAATCTCATAGCCTTCAGAATTGCTGTTCATATACATGATCCCACCAACATAACGGTCCGGTCCGTTGTACTTGCTCCAGTAGGGTACCGGGAATTCGAAGTTTTCGGGTATATCGTGAATGTGTGTTCCATTCTCACTGTAGACTGAGATTCTTCTGATTGTTCTGTCAAAGATCAGCATGCTGTCCGATGAAAGCGGGACAATAGCGTCAGGGCTGTTGAATTCACCGGGGCCGCTGCCCCTGCGCCCTGCGCGCGCAAGGAATTCACCTGAAGGAGAAAAGATGTATGCACTTGCACTCAGTCGGTCAAGAACTGCGATGTTGCCGCCTGAGAGGTGGTCCACGTCAGAGATAGCCCCCAGTGTGTACAGTGTATCAAATTCGTCAGCACTGATCACAGCAGTGGGATGAATGGAATACAGCAGTGTCTCCTGTGACTGGTCTTGTGATTCCTCTGAAGAATCGCAGGACAGAGATACAGCAAGAAGGATCATTAATACAGGTTGAATAAGAAATACCGGTTTTCCTGGCATAAAAACAGCTCCTTCTCTTTAAGGTGAATCTACATTTATACCAGAAGAATG
>JAGLDB010000539.1 GCA_023145935.1 Candidatus Sabulitectum sp.
AAGATTACAGAATGCAACTTATTGAAGAAGCTGCTGAGGCTGATGAAGAACTCATGGATATTTTCTTCGCTAATGAAACACTCACAGCAGAAGAACTTAAAAAAGGCATAAAGCTTGCTGTAAAAAACAGAGGGATGTTCCCTCTGTACTGTGGTGCTTCCATGCCTCCCGTAGGTCAGCGATTCGTGCTTGATGCAATTGTCGAATACGCACCATCACCACTGGAAGCAACCCCTGCTCCAGTTATTGATGGTGATCCTGTCCTCCCGGATCCAAATGGTGGATTTGTTGCACGGGCATTCAGCACAAAACATGACAAGCATGTGGGAGATATGGTCTACCTCAAGATTCTCAGAGGTTCGGTTGATGGATCTCACGAGGCAATCAATATTGCAAGACATCAGACCGAGCGCCTTGGAAACTATTACTACATGAATGGTTCTTCAAGAGAAGACGCCACCAGAATGGTGGTGGGCGATGTAATGGCTGTTGCCAAACTCAAAGGCACCATTACAAACGATGTTCTGTGTGATAAGAATGACCAGGTAAAACTGGTTCCCATCTCCTTCCCCAATCCTGTTTACAGAGCAGCCATACGGGCAACAAAACGTGGAGATGAAGACAAAATGGGAGCCGGACTTCACAAGCTTGGCGCAATGGATCCAACATTTATCACCAGAAATGAAGGCAACATAGGCCAGACAACTGTGAACGGCATGGGCGAACTTCACCTTATGACAATGCTTGCTCGCCTTAAGGAAATGAGTGGAGTTGAAGCTGAACTTTTTAAGCCGAAAATTGCTTATCAGGAAACCATTACCAAAAAGGCAAATGGAGCCTACAAGCATAGAAAGCAGTCTGGTGGAAGAGGTCAGTACGGTCATGTTCTTATGAGAATTGAGCCCACACAAAGAGGTGAAGGTTATGTGTTCTCCAGCGAAGTCTCAGGTGGTAATGTTCCCACAAAATACATCCCTGCTGTTGAAAAGGGTGTAGTTGAGGCTT
>JAGLDB010000054.1 GCA_023145935.1 Candidatus Sabulitectum sp.
CCCTCGGGGTAGAGCAGGTTGAAATGATCAGATACACCGTGGTGGATCCGAGTGGGTATTTTCTTACCCAACACATCATGGTTTGCCAGTTCGGGGGATACTGCTTCTTCTTTTAAAAAACCTGCGGCTGCAGACAGAGCATTGTTCAGGATGCTTGCCGGTGAGTTGGCCTTAATCTTTTCCGGTATGAAAATGTCAAGTTTAACCCTTGGTCTGGTAACTGCCACATACAGGAGTCTGCGGTACTCCGCACGACTTCTTGCTTTTTCCCTTGCCTTAAGATCGTGGTAATTAGCAGTGAGTCCGCCTGCCATCCTGATACCTGCGGTGAGCTCCCTGGGATTGGCCAGAACCGGAGACGCTGTGCTTCTGAAAGAATTGCCTGGATTCGCAAGTATTACATGCTGCCAGGCAAGACCTTTGGCCCGGTGAATGGTGGAAAGAGTCACCACTCCGCTACGGGTTTCCGGAGGTGCTGAAGGTTCCTCGGAACTCATGGGAGCCTCTCCTGTGAGTGTTTCCAGCAGAAGAGCATAGTCAGCGGTGTTGTGGGCCGTTTCAAGGATGAACTTGAGGTTGCCCAGCCTTCTTGAAACCTGGTACCCGCTTTCCCGCACGGTAGTGAGCAGACAGGTATTGTGGAACAGGGTTTCCATAAAGGGCCCCGGGGGCAGTGTGAGGCTCACGCTGCGGAGTTTTGCAAGCAATTCTTCTGCAGCAATAACAGTATCCGGAGGCGATCCCTTTCTCCACAGAGTAATGTCCCTATCACTTATACCGAAGAAAATGGATCTGAAAGTTCTGGCAAGAGCCATCTTGTCTGAAGGGCAGAGGACAGCACGAAGAAGGTTTGCAGTATCTTGAACTTCACTTCTTTTATGAAAATCCCGACTTGCCTCCACTTTGTACGGGATGCCTTTTCTGTCCAGTGCCTGAACAAGAGAATCCAGATGAGTTTTGGTTCTGAACAGGACAGCAGTAGATGCAGGATCTTCAATCAGCTCTGTGATTCTTTCAGCCTGAATATCTGCCATTTCACCTGCGGATACATCAGGAAGTCGGAAAACTGTAACTCCATCACCTGCAGTAGCATCGGGTCTGGCTTCTATGGAGCTGTAACTGCACGAGAATGGTTCTTCTTCAGGCGGTACCCCGGCGAACAGGGCACTGCCCAGGGCGTTGACAAAGTTAATAATTGATATCTCACTGCGAAAGTTTACAACTATGGTTTCGGAAAGAGCATGGCCATCTTCCAGCTGTAACAATGTATCTTTGTAGGTTTCAATGTCAGCGGAGCGCCAGCCGAAAATGGATTGTTTTGGATCTCCCACCACTGTGAGTTTTTTCTGCAGGCCTGACTGCCCCAGAAGAGTGCTGAATAGTTTGACCTGAACAAGGCTGGTGTCCTGAAATTCGTCGATGAAAATGTGGAGGAATCGTTCATTAAGCTCGTGCCTGAGCTCAGATGAACTGGAAACAGCCAGCATCGCCTTGTATAGAAGGTCGTTGAAGGAGAGTCTTGTGGGGTCACTGTCCCAGGCTGCCCGCAGCTTGTTCACAAAGGGAATCACCAGTTTATCCAGTGATGGAAGAAGAGGGATCATCACCGAGTAGGATAAGAGTAGTTTAAGCCCTTTATCATTGTATTCCTTCAGGATATTCTTAACTTCTTTGAAAGATTCCTTACCACCCCAGTTCTTTTCTGATCCGCCACTGCGCTTCACCTTTTGTGGAACTTTACTTCCAAGAGAATCTCTGGCATCAATAATGTTTTTCAGCAGCTTGTCTCCGGGATCTGAGCACAATGGTATCAGTGAATCCAGTTTCTTCCCCCAGAGGGAACGGACCATCTTTTCCTCTGCTTCAGTGTCGCCCAGAGGAGAAGAACTGGAGAACCATCGAAATTCTTCGATTCCCGCTGCTATTTCCAGCAGCTCGGAGCTTCCCGGGTTTTTTAAAGATTCTGCTGAGGCCCTTAGGACAGAAGGTTCAGTATCTGCAAGAAAAAGATCCCAGAGGATTGCAATTTCTGATTTGCTGAAATGTCCTGTCTCCATTGCAAATTCAGGAGCGCTATTGCAGAGATGAAAGTATTCGCGAAGAATCCGCGAAGCAAATCCGTCAATTGTTGTGATCCAGGCCTGATCCATGGTGCGTCTCTGTTCCGGAGCGAGTATCTCTCGAATACGGGTTCGGAGTTCGCTTGCAGCGGTTCTGGTGAAGGTTACAATGGCAAGTTTTTCCAGAGGAATGCCACTATCCACCAGCTCTTTTACCCTGTGGGTAATAAGGGTGGTCTTGCCGGTACCGGCACTTGCCTCAACGATCACACTTCTGTTCTTTTCTGTTCTGATCGTATTTCTTATGGCTTTGTCGGATATCACCATTGATCTCTCCCGGGATCTTTTTTTGTGTTTTCCGGAAATCTGCCATGGACCATGAAGTCCAATATCTCCAGGACCCTGTTCTCAAATTCCCCGTTGATTCCTTCAAGCTCTTCACCAGTGAGAGATTTGAAGGTTATTTTTCCATTGCCTTCCATGTAGATATAGGTTGCTTCCGCAAGCGGGGTAAGATCATTCTGAATTGCCAGATTTCTGTAGAATGGAAGCTGATATAGGTTTTTTCGCAGAAGATTGCCAGCAGTTATTGCCTTGGGCCTTCCGGTTTTAAGATCTGCAAGTATGTATTCCCCCTTCTGGTTCTTGAATATCAGGTCAACTCTGCCAACCGCAGGTTCACCGGCAATTTCCCCGGTAAGATGTATCTCACTTGCAACAAAATCCCAATCTTTGTCAGCAAGCATGGAAGTAAGTGAGTTAATTCCCGCTACAAGATGTTCTATCCAGATATCTGCCAGAGTTTCTGAGCCCAGGTGCGAGACAAGGTTCTTCTCTCTGCATATTCTTCTTACTGTTGTATCAGCGGAACTGCCATCTTTAAGAACCACTTCCACGCAGCTGTGAACCAGTTTGCCCCTTTCCAGAGGACTTGGCTCGGATCGTACCGGGAAGTTTTCTGATTTTTCCAGTCTCCACACTTTGTTCAGCAGAAAAGCGAATGGATCCCTTGCATAGCTTTCAAGGATTGTGGCACTGAGCATCTGCCGGTTGTAAAATCCGTCGCCGATCATTCCGCAGTGGATGCTGTCCGGTGAGGGGTCTTCGTTGTTGAAACCAAGTCTTTCAGCCTGGCATTCAGAGGAAGAAGAAAGAAATGGAGGGGCTGCGGGGATCACTAGAATATCAGCAGGAGAGGCGGGCTGTTGAGTAACATCCACAGTGGAATCCCTGTTATGCAGTGGGGCAAGAAAAGGAGACAACGCCATAGGCTTTCCGGAAGAATCGGTATGGCGGCAGATGATGGAAATGCTCTTTTCCGCAACCTCAAAAAGCTGTCTGAGCAAAAATCCTTCTTCCGCCCATCTGGTGTCTGCCGAAGGAAGCTGAAGCTGCTTCTTGATCTCAACTGGCAGTCTCGGGTCATTAACGATCGGTCGGGGGAAAGAACCCTCTTCCAGTCCGGTAAGAATGACCGCCTTTCTCTGAATGCCCCTGGCCTTCTCAGGAGAGAGGATAGAAACGCCGTCTCTTGCGGCATCCTTCAATGTGATAGAAGCATCAAGAGCAACCGCAGTCATTTCCCTGAAGACATCAAAGGCCACATCATCCGTAAGAGCAAATGCTCTCTTGTGAAGAACTGAATCAGTGAAAATAGCTGGTAAATTGTTATCTGTGAGAAGTTTCAGAAGCTGGATTATGCGGGTCAGATAATTCTGCGGGGAATCTTCCAATGGGAGTTCCTGAAAATAATCGGCAAGTGCTTCTGCAAAGGGAAACCCTGTTTCCCGTAATGATTCGAGGCCGAACCTGGCACCCGCAGCGGCAGCTCTTACAGAGTAGGAAGCAGCATCCGGCGTGTGTTCCATTCTAATGGCACCTGTGAGCAGCATTCTTTCTATATCTCTGTGATGAAACCGGTTGTCTTTCAATTGAAGCAGTTCCATTAGCAGATTACCTGACGGTAGCTCCGAGGCTTTCAAGGCAAGGGGCATTGTGGATGGGATATCTGCCAGGTGCATCTGCTCCGTTATCTGCTTTGCATCATCTCCAGTGGCGATCACGGCAATCTCATAATCTTTACAGGAATACTTTTCCTTAAGGACTCTGATCTTGTTAATTACCGTCTGCGAGAACCCCATACCTGATCCGCAGAGCAGCAACTGAATTCCACGGGCATTGCCGGGAGTTTTCCCTGTGAGCAGATTCTCGGCAAATTGCGCAAGGCTGGAAAGCGGTTTATTCTCATCAATTCTGTGGGTTTCCTCAACGCCAAGCCCGGTGAGAAACTTCATTGTTCGTGCGGAAGTCTCCCGCCAGTGGTGAGAAGGGTGTACCGGGGAAAACCAGAGAATATCAGTGGTTGCAGAGAGCTGCTTGACATATTTCCTCTGCGCCGGGTTCAGGTCATAGAAACCGTAAAACATACATACAGGGAAGAGATCTGTCTGTTTTGGTCCCTCTGCGTATACTTTTTCAGGAGACGCAGGGTAGAGGTTGTTCCTCATTCCGGAGTAAACAGTGTATCTGCCTGATGTTTTCAAAACCTCTTCGTGGAGTCCCCTGGTGGAATGAGCTATCACATCCAGGTTTTCGGCGGAGACACCCATTTCAATCAGACGCTCGAAGAATGCAGCTGCAGCACGGGAACTTTCCGGTCTGTAACCGGACAGGCAGGCCATGGCTGTTAATTGAGATTCAGGTACAGAGGCTCCGGTAACAGATGAAGCAAGCATTTTCGAGAGTGCAGGGAAACCAGGGAGAAACCTTGCACCGGCAACACCATCAGAACCCATCCTCATCAGTTGTTCTGACAGGGATTGCCCAGCGGTTACAACGGCAACTTCACCTTTATTTTTTACCTTATTGAACTCGGCGAGCCATCTGGTCTCCAGAGCTCGCCAGTGACCCTGAAAGATGGCCCTGACAGCCACCTATTTTTTATCCGTATCTTCCAGCATTCTCCACAGACGCTTTCTGTCTCTTGGCATTCTGTAAGTAGAGCCTCCTACTATAAGGCGTACTTTTTCAAGGGAAATTCTTTCAAAAAGAGAATTGTTAGGTCTTTCGCCATAAGTTTTTTCAGTGCAGGCTTTCTCAGAGCCCACCACCACAAAGGGAGTGATGCCGGCTTCAAGTGCTTTTGCTATGATTACGGAAGAGCCTGTCTTGTTCACAAAGAATGATTGAGTTACGCTGTCGGCGCCCAGGACGGGTACAGCACCCTCTTTTATAACAGCAGCAACTCTGGAATCGGCGATCAGCTTAACAGTGAACCCATTGGTTTTGAACGTTTTTGCACTGTCCTTGCCCTCATTGCCTGGCCTGGAATGTGTTTGATAAACAAGTTCAATACGGTTTTTCCTGTGTTCCAGTGCCCGAAGAACGCTTCCACTGTTGGAGTGGCACAGAATGATGTTCTTCGAGTTGGCAAGACCTTTATACAGTTGAATTCCGGCAGCAGAAGAATCTGCTCTTACCTGCTTCTGCAATTCCTTTGCTATTTCCTTCTGTTTGAACAGAGGGACATTACGCAGACGCTTGGCAAGATAATCCAGGGAGATCATATCTCCGGCATTTGCCATGATCTGATCCGCAAGGTCTTCGCCTTTGAGATATCCCAGAACAATATGGTTCAGTACTTTTATGTATATTCCAGATGCACCGGATGTTGGGTCGTTAGTAAGTTCTTCAACAAGATTGCTCATAGAAACGAGACTCCTTTCTCCAATTATGGCTCCTAATACGACAAGAAATGCCGGTCGTCAACTGCTCATTACGAGAAACAGGTTGAAGACCGAAAAAATTGATTCTAAAAGAAGGTCTCTGAGGCGTATAGAGGCAGGTCTTCTTCTTGAACTCGGGCAGAAGGAAGCTTCGTTGTCTGTGGCGACCTCACTCGTAGAGGAAAATCCAGACGACAATAGAGAGCGGGCATTCCTTGCAGACATACTTGCCAGGTGCTCTTCCTGGAAGGCAGCAGAAGAGGAATTTGCTGTTGCCCACAGTATTTGCCTCACTGCGGGTAAGTCAGAAAAAGCCTTTTCTCTCGCTGCAGGCCCTCTTTTTCTGCTTGCTGAGGCCCGGGGTGATTTCCGCAGGTGTCTTGAGATCGCTCCTGTGGATGTGCTTCGTAACAGAGCTCTCCGTCTTGCCCATGCCGAGCCTGAAACCGGTTCAACCCCATCCGCGTCACCGTGGAGGGAGATCGCTATTCTTGAGAAGGTGCATCTTGGAGGAAATCCTTACGTTTTACCGGGTTTGCTGGCAGATTGGAAATGTGGTGAATCCGAGTGGCGATGGCGAATTCTTTTTGAGGGTGCGGAGCTGGCTGTAAGTGCTGCCATGAGTACGAAACCATGGCGAAAGTACATGAAGCAGACTGTCGCAAAGGTGCTTGACCCGCGCTATTTCATTGAAAGAAGAGATCTGAAAAGACTTCTCGGTGGTGGTTTTGGCAGCAGATAAATATGGTGTTATCTTACCGCAGAGACTCTCCTTGAAGAAAGGATGAATTGTTTGAAGAAAGCTTTGATAACTGGAATAACTGGTCAGGACGGTTCATATCTTACAGAGCTGCTTCTTGAAAAAGGGTATACGGTTCATGGAATAGTGCGCCGTTCAAGCAGTTTCAATCGTGGTCGTATTGAGCACCTGATCCAGAACAGGAAAATATACGGAGAGAGATTGTTCCTTCATTACGGAGATCTGACAGATTCAAGTGCTCTGAACAGAATAATAGAGAAAACCACCCCAGATGAGGTATACAACCTTGCAGCCCAGAGTCATGTTGGTATTTCTTTCAATGTTCCGGAATATACCTGTGATGTTGATGCTATTGGCGTTGTCAGAATTCTGGACGCGCTCCGTGAAACCGGCATGGCAGGAAGCTCCCGGTTTTATCAGGCATCCACAAGCGAGCTTTTTGGTTCAAGCCCGCCACCCCAGGGGCTGGATACCCCCTTTAAGCCCAGAAGCCCTTACGCTGCTGCGAAACTCTGTGCTCACTGGATGGTTGTGAACTACCGGGAAGGCTATGGCATGCACGCTTCCAGCGGAATCCTTTTCAACCATGAATCACCAAGGCGAGGTGAAAACTTTGTATCAAAAAAAATAGTGCGGGAAGCTGCCCGGATCAAGAAGGGCTTAAGCACAAAACTCAGCCTTGGGAACCTGGATGCAAAGCGGGACTGGGGCCACGCCCGTGATTATGTAAGGGCAATGTACCTTATGCTTCAGCAGCCCGAGCCGGATGACTATGTGATTGCCACAGGAGAGATGCATTCTGTTAGAGATTTTCTTGATGAGGCATTTGGCTGTCTCCAGCTTGACTGGCACAAATATGTAGTAACTGATCCCCGTTACATGCGACCCACGGAAGTTGATGCTCTCTGCGGTGACTTCACGAAGGCCAGAAATGTTCTGGGGTGGAAACCCGAAATTAACTTCGTTTCTCTTGTAAGGGAAATGGTTGATGCTGAAATGGCTCAGTTGAGCTGATATTGGAGGAAAATAAATGTCATTAGTCAGACCATTCAGGGGCCTCAGGCCTGTCAAGGATTTTGCCGAAAAGATTGCTTCCCCTCCTTATGATGTTCTCGATTCGCATGAGGCACGGGATATTGTAAAGAGTAATCCACTTAGTTTTCTTAGAGTGGTGAAGCCCGAGGTTGACTTTGTTCCGGAGGTTGATCTTTACAGCAGTGAGGTGTACAAGCAGGGAGCAAGGAACCTTCGCCGTCTTATGGATGACGGGCTCATGGTTCAGGATGGAAAGCCCTGTTTTTATTTTTACCAACAGGTGATGGGCGATCATGTGCAGACCGGTCTTGTGGCTTCAGTTTCAGCCGAGGATTACAATAACGATGTAATTAAGAAGCACGAATTTACAAGGAAAGAAAAAGAAGAAGACCGTATTCGCCATATTGAGACTCAGAATGCCCAGTGCGGCCCGGTGTTTCTTACCTATCCCGACCTGAGTGATCTCGATGCGATACAGAAGTCTGTTTGTGCAGGAACGCCAGAGTACGACTTCACATCTGATGACGGGATCAGACATATTTTCTGGGTAGTATCTGACCTGGATACAAGCAACAGGGTAGGGGAGCTTTTCAACAGTGAAGTTCCTTTCCTGTATGTGGCTGACGGTCATCACAGAAGTGCTTCAGGAGCCATAATAGCAGGCAGAAGAAAAGAGGCGAATTTAAACCATACAGGTCTTGAAGAGTACAACTATTTTCTTGCGGTACTCTTTCCCAAAAGCCAGATGAAGATACTTGCTTACAACCGTGCGGTGCAGGATTTGAAGAATAGAACCCCGCAGCAGTTCATTGATGAGGTGTCCAGGAAATTTGCTGTTGAAAAAACCGGAACAAAAGAACCTGCTGAAAACCAGGAGTTCAGTATGTACACAGACGGTGACTGGTATACCATCAAGCCGCTTGACGGCACTTTCCCCGGTGATGATCCTGTGAAGAGTCTTGATGCCAGCATTCTTCAGGAGAATCTGCTTAAGCCGGTTCTAGGCGTGGAAAACCCCAGAACAGCCGCTCATATTAAATTTGTAGGTGGAATACGGGGGACTTCAGAGCTTGAGGCTCTTGTTGATTCCGGTAAGTACTCTGTGGCTTTCTCCATGTATCCCACATCTGTGGATCAGCTTATTGCTGTTGCGGACAGTGGAAATGTCATGCCGCCTAAATCAACCTGGTTTGAGCCAAAACTTAGAAGCGGGCTGGTGGTGCATGTTCTCTAGAACAGTGATCTCAGCTTTTGCGATAGTTACTGTTTTGTCAGCAGGGATCGGATGCGGAAATCACCCTGCATCCGACTCGGTGAAAGCATTTACAATTGCTCTGGCCGATTCTTCATGGTCTGATGCCTGGGAGATGCTTACACCGGAAACCCAGGCTATATGGGATTCTACTGCGGTGATCTTTCATCAGTTTGGTTACACTGAGAGCACAGAATTTCTTTCATCTCTCTCTGTGCCTGTCACAGAGGAAGACTTTGCCAGCCTGGATGGAGAAATGCTTTTTACCGGAATGGTTCAGGGAGCTTCTGAGATCTCAGAGCTATCCAGTTCTGTCCGCGGTGTTGAGCTTGCTGACTCCACCACGGCCCTGGTAACTATTGCTACTTCGGAAGGTGAACAGATAATACCGGTGAAGCTCATTGAAGGTCGTTGGCTGCTTGATCTTACAACAATTACACCGTCGCCTGCAGCGACTGCTGACTGAGGATATCATGGGAATTCCGTTCCTTAAGCAGTACTGGAAAGATTTGAAAGACTCTTCCTATAAAATGCAGCAACTTAAGAGTCTAATCTATTTTGCTGTTGGGATAGTTGTTTTCACCTTTATTGCGGGTTTTCTCTTCAGACAGAGTCCTTCCAGGCGCCCAACCGGTCGCACGGACATTGCCAGCGATTTTCCCGAGGGTATCTGGTTTAATACCGTTGAACCTCTCAGTTTGTATGACCAGTTGAAAGGACATGTTGTTGTGGTTCTTTTCAACGACTTCAACACACTTTCTGACCTTGATGACCTCAATCACTTCGGTGAGCTGAACAGCTTTTTTCAGGATCAGGCGGTGTTTGGCGTGGTTGTTCTGGCCGGTAGAGAACAATCAACCGCTGATTCTCTTATAAATCAGTGGCAGATCGATTTCCCAGTGCTTGTTGACCCGGACAGCACCGCTATGGGAGCTTTCGGGATTAGGGCATTACCAGGAGTACTGGTGATTGATGCCTCTGCCAGAGTCGCAGCCCGTTACTATGAAGACTGGCAGCACATACCCCTTCAGGCGGTTGTTCAGGATTTGCTTGATCAGGGAGTTGCAACACGATCTCTGGCACACGAGAGATATATTCCACAGTTATAAATACTTGATAACAAACAGGAGGAGAAAATGATACAGCCCCATGGCGGAAAACTTGTGAACAGAATGATCACAGAAGATCAGCTTCCCGGGAATGTTTCGGTTCTGACATTGAACGAGCGGGAGAAAAATGATCTTGAAATGATCGGGTGCGGTGCCATGAGCCCTCTTGAGGGGTTTATGACCGGTACTGACTACAATTCTGTGGTGAAGAATATGCGTCTTGAGAACGGAATAGTATGGAGCCTTCCGGTTGTCTTTTCCCAGAAGAAAGAGGACCCGCAGGTTGCCGCAGGCGACACTGTGGCACTTACATACAACAACAGGATTCGCGGCATTATGGAAATTGAAGAGATATTCACAGCTGATCTTATGCTTGAGGCAATAGAAACTCTTCTTACCGATGACGATGCCCACCCTGGAGTGCAGTATCTTAAAACTCTCTCCGGAACTTATATAGGCGGAAAGATCAGTGCAATAGATCTTCGAGATGAGGAGCCTTTCAGAGAGCACAGACTTATTCCTGAAGAAACCAGAGCACTTTTTAAGGAAAAAGGCTGGAAGAGTATTGTTGCGTTCCAGACAAGAAATCCGATTCACAGAGCTCATGAGTATCTTCAGAAGGTATCACTTGAGATGGTTGACGGACTTTTGATACATCCGCTTGTGGGAGCCACTAAAGCCGATGATATCCCTGCTGATGTAAGAATGAAATGCTATGAAACCATTCTTGAGAAATACTACCCATCTGATCGTACTGCTCTAAGTGTTTTCCCTGCTGCAATGCGCTATGCAGGCCCTCGTGAGGCCATTTTTCATGCTCTTCTCCGTAAGAATTACGGATGCACACACTTTATCGTTGGAAGAGATCACGCCGGTGTGGGTGATTACTACGGCACATTTGATGCACAGGTGATATTCGATAAATTCACAAAAGAAGAGATTGATATCATTCCTTTGAAATTCGAGCATGCTTTCTTCTGCAACAAGTGCGGCGGTATGGCCACTGCAAGAACCTGCCCGCATACAGGAGCAGACAGGGTTTTCCTTTCCGGCAAGAAGGTCAGAGCCATGCTGATTGATGGAATACTTCCTCCTCCTGAGTTCACGCGCCCGGAGATCGCTCAGATCCTTATGGAGGCAGCAGCGAAGTAGCTGT
>JAGLDB010000540.1 GCA_023145935.1 Candidatus Sabulitectum sp.
ACCACACCTTCGACCCCTGCAAGCCTGGCCATCTCCGGATAGGCAGGAGGAGGCATGAAAGTGCAGTTCGGGAATACTTCTGCAGGCATGAAGCCTGGAGGGCCGATCTCTTCGGGAGTTCCACCTCCGGAATTGAAATTTTCAATAGTAGTGGCGGAGCTCAACCCTATGGTATCAGTGCTTAGAGAAATAGTAACATCCGGAGTTACCTGCTCAATGGCCTGCTCAAGCTGTTGATCCATTTCATTCTGCTCCGCAATAACTTCATCTTCTTTTTCTTCCACAGACGAATCGTAAGGAAGAAAGGCGTCCACAGCCTCCATGGCATCATCCATGGTTCTCGTTGAAAGCCTGCCCAGTTCAGTTCCAGGTATGAATTGAAAAAGGATGTTGATAAACAGGAGACCGGCAAGCAAACCGATCTCCATTCCCATTCCGTTTGTGCGTGTCATTTCATACCTCCTTTCTTAACTGTGATACAGTGGCTGAAAGAAGGTTATTCCAACTCAGATGTGAGCTGTTACTTCGCTGACCCCTCCTGGAAGGTCACGAACGGAGAATCCCGCCTCTGAGAGATCATCTCTGAGTTTATCTGCTTCCTGAAAGAGTTTGTTCTTCCTGAGATATCCCCGGAGTTCACCAAGAATTCTGCAGAGGTCTTCCGAAGAACCACCATGGCTGTCAGAAATCAGTTCAACACCCAGAACATCTGTTGCCAGACTGTCCATAAGAGATGCCATTACCTGTTTATCAGCGTCAGCAGGCTTTCCCTCCAGAAGAGTGTTGCCAGCCCTGACAAAATCAAAGAGAGCAGCAAGAGCTCCCGGGGTGTTAAGATCATCATCCATAGCTTTCCTGAAATCAGTCTCTGTCCTCGTAACAAGCTTCAACGCTGCCTCAGCAGGTTTACCAGCCTCAGCATCTCCGAGTCTCGACCTGAAGGAAAGAAGTCTTTCAAGACCACTCTTAGCCCCTGCAAGCCCCTCATCCGAGAAGTCCAGAGG
>JAGLDB010000541.1 GCA_023145935.1 Candidatus Sabulitectum sp.
GAATTATCAAAAAACTGTAAGGATTTCATAAACGATCAGGTTATTGAAGACCTGGTTGCTGAAACAGTGGAGAATGCAGTACTCGTTCGGGAGATCATAGCAAAAAGCCTGAACAAGGAAGCTTTGACAGTGGCTGAAACTGCTGCGTTGCTTGCGGTGAAGAACAGCGAGCTTCTTGAGGAGATATATGACGCTGCCCGCACATTAAAGAAGAATGTATACGGGAACAGGATCGTTATTTTTGCCCCTCTGTATACAGGCAATCTCTGTGAGAACGACTGCGGCTACTGTTCCTTCAGAAGATCATCAAAAACAACAGTTCGCAAGACGCTGAATGATTCAGAGATAGTTAAACAGGTGGAAGCGCTGGAAGATGCAGGGCACAAGCGTCTTATACTTGTCTGCGGTGAACACTCCAGTTATACACCAGAATACATTGCAGGAACTGTTGAAAAGGTCTATTCGGTAAAAAAGGGTAATGGCGACATAAGAAGGGTAAACATTAATGCCGCCCCCATGGATACCGAAGGTTACAAACTTGTAAAAGAAGCCGGTATCGGTACATATCAGATATTCCAGGAGACATACAATCACAAAGCATACAGAAAGTATCATCCCGCGAATACAAACAAGGGAGATTATCTTTACCGTCTTGATGGTCTTACAAGAGCCTATGAAGCAGGCTGCGACGATGTGGGCATAGGAGCTCTCTTCGGGCTTTACGACTGGCGTTTTGAAGTGCTGTCCATGGTGACCCATGCACGGTTCTTTATGGACAGATTCGGGTGCGGGCCGCATACTGTGAGTTTTCCCAGAGTTCGCCCGGCTCACGGGGTTAAGCTTGATGAGCAGTATCTTGTTTCCGATGACGAATTCAAACGGCTTGTGGCGATTCTGCGATTGGCCATTCCTTACACCGGTATGATATTAACCGCAAGAGAAACCCCGGAGATACGCCGCGAGGTAATGGAGTTCGGTGTGTCACAGATAGATGCCGGGAC
>JAGLDB010000055.1 GCA_023145935.1 Candidatus Sabulitectum sp.
TCGCTCGATCCGGTTGTGGAACATCCAACAGTGGAAGCAGTTTCGGGGGAGTTCCAGAGATCTGCAAGAATATGAACGCATCTGTTTTCGATCTCCGCAGTCTGCGGGTATTCATCTTTATCAATCATGTTCTTATCAACACAATCCATCATAAGCTGACGAACCTCAGGCTCCAGGAAGGTCGAACAGAATGTAGCAAGATTCTGGCGGGAGTTTCCATCCAGAAGGAGCTCATCATGTATAAGGCGATACGCATCCCTGGGAGGCATGTCTGTTTCTGGCATCCTGTATTTTGGAAGTGATTTCCTGGAGAATTCAGAGCCATAGACCGGAGCGATCAACTCCTCGATTTTCCCTCTCGATTTCTTATGCAGCATTAAGCAATCTCCCTCGGTTCTTCGAATAAAATTGTCCAGTGGTCTCGGAACCAACATGCACCGAGTAGAACATCTCACGGGTAACCCAATCATATCCATCTATTTCCGCTTCAGACACATTAACAGCGAAACGTACAACCGTAAGTCAAGATCTGTTCCAGGCAGCCAGTATATTGCAGATTCATCTTCTTCGAAGCTTTCTGCCCGATCACATAGAAACTGACACAAGGAGTGGGCCGGGTGACGACTGGTTCACTTATCGAAACACAGCAGAGGTAAACCCTTCAGAATACAAAAACCCCTGCGATTGTTAACTGACTGAGTTCAGTTCACCCAGTAAGTATTCTTTGTTACCGGGGTCTTCAATTTTCTCTGAGGCAACCTTTGCCATCTTTATGAAAATATCTCTTTTTCCGGAGTTTCCCAGGACATGATGCGCTCTGGCAAGGGCTTCACAGGCAAAAGCCATGTCGAAATCACCTATCTTCTTTTCCGTGCAGATATCATGGCAGTACTGAGCGTGAAGAAGAGCAGACTCTCCATGACCAAGAACTGAATACACTCTTGATATCTGCCACTCACCTCTCTGGAATTCCAGTGATGTTCCTATTTCTCCCCAGTGAAAGCGGGATGCATGCGCTGTGTGTATCATCTTGAAATTATCTTCTTCAGTGCGGTCTTTTTTATCAAGAAGATCCCATGTTGCATTAAAACAATCAACGGCGAGTTTGTGGTGGATTTTCTTCAGTTCTTCAGTCATTATTGCTCCTCTGCTTCTGCTTGAATGAGAAAATATCCTCTGGTGTTTCTGCCAGCAGCACACGCACCGGAGACCCGTCTGCCCCTGTAATTTTAAGGGGAAAAGCCATAACAATGTACTCTCCCGATACCACCTCTGCAAGTGCGAGGTTCTCAATTATCGGAATCCCTGCTCCCAGTATTATGGCATGTGCTTCCATCTCTTCTCCGTGGTCGATGGAGATAGAAGAAGTTCCTATTAGAACCATACCGCCTTTTACAAGCTCTTCAGCCTCTGCAGGAGTTACAGCCCGGTCAAGCAGTACCGCCTTCCCCGCAGGATCGCCGGAAGTGTTTACAAGTGCAGGCACTATGAAAGGGAATATCTCATCAACCGGTTTCCCATCTTTGAACCTGTGTCTTGGAGCATCCATGTGTGTACCTGTATGCAGGGACATTGTTACCCTGGACGAGGTGAAATCACCTATCTCCTTTGCTACCCGTTCAAATGGAGTATCTCCAGGCCACACAGATATTCCGTTGTAAAGAGGTTTTGTCACATCAATGAGCATACTTGCACCAGCCTTTGAAAATGCATTCACTGCATTTTGGATTACGGGGAAGACAAATTCTCTGCCCGAATCTTACAAAAATATGATTAAGGGGGATCCAGAGTTCTTCAGGAAAGTATTCCATAAGGGCTTTTTCTGATTCATCAGGAGATGCTGTTTCAATAATCCCCATTCTGTTACCTATGCGATGAACATGAACATCAACACAGATCGCTGGAATCCTGAAAGCCATTGAAAGCACATAAGCTGCTGTCTTGCCACCAACACCCGGCAGTGATTCCAGCGCTTTGCGGTCTGCGGGAATCTCTCCGTTGTAGTCACGAAGGAGAATCTCTGCAACCTTTTTCAACTGAACAGCTTTTCTATTGAAGAAACCCGCCGGGTGAAGAAGCTCTGCAAGCTCTTCCACAGGTATGACTGCCAGTTTCTTAAGAGAGGGGGTAGATGCGAGAACCCGTCTGGTAACAACTTCAGTGACAGCGTCACGAGTTCTCAAACTGATGATGGTTCCAACAAGAACAAAGAAAGGATCAGCGCCTGCAACAAGAGGGGAGGGCAAGCCCGGCTCCCCTATGCTCTGAGACATTGTCTCCAGGAGCTTTCGGGGAGTGAGATTCTTGATCATTTTACTTTTATGAATCGCAGTGAAGTGCCTTTTTTTAACGAAAGGGCAATTTTGCCGGTAAGCAGGTCTACCAGATCCGACCCCAGAACCTCTTTACGCCACATGGTAAGATCTTCTCTCTCCATGAATTTATCAAGACTCTTCGGAGGGTCTTCCAGAATAGCCTCGAAGCTTTCCTTTGGCAAAAGCAGAGCGGGTGCCAGATCCAGAGATTTGGATTTCATCTTTAGAAATATCCGCAAAATATCCTTTCTTGCAGCATATCCCCAGTCATGTCTGGGCAGAACAAGTCTGGGAACATCTTTCGGTGGATCTTCCATACACTTGTTTACCTGCTCCACCACAGCTTCCCCGTACTTGTCAACAAACCCCCCTGGAAGCCCCCGAAGACTCCGGATAGTCTCTGCTTTTTTAGGTGCCAGCAGGGCCAGGCGACACAGAAGATGATCTCTAGCCACATAAAACCTCGGACGATTCATCTCTCTGGCTACCTCCTCCCGCCAGTTTACAAGCATCCATAGCAATGGAAAATTTGATTTCTTCAACTTGCCGGCAGATCTTGCCTTACCGAAAAGTCTTTCCATAGAGATGGCATATGTCAACGGGTCAAGAAGAGATTCCGATTCTCCCTCGAACCAGTGTGTTCTCTTTTTCTTTTTCAGGTCAGCCGATAGGGAATCGTAAACTTCTACAAGATGTCTCACATCGTCAAGAGCGTATTCAAGCTGCCCGTCTGCCAGTGGCCTGGAAGACCAGTCACTCATGGAATATTTCTTTCTGGATTTCACCCCGGAAACCGAATGAACAAGATTAACAAGACTGATCTGCTCACCATAACCAAGGAATGCTGCGGCAATCTGTGAATCAAATAGATTGCTCACTTTAAAATCAGGGATATCGTTAAAAAGAATAACAAGATCATTTCGGGCACTGTGAAGAACTTTTACAACTTTATCGTCAGCAAACAATTCTGCAAGCGGTGTAAGATCCTTCACTGCAAGCGGATCAACAGCAACAGGACCGATGCCATCTGCAGCAAGCTGAATCAGCAACAGATCTGGCCAGTAACGTTTTTCGCAGTGAAATTCAGTATCAATAGCCACCACTGGTGTTTTTCGAATATCCTTGATCAGATCATTGAATATCTGCTGATCTTCTATCAGACTTGGGTATTCTTTCACTGATTCACCACTACTTCTGAAGATTGTTCGTGAAATGGACAAAAGATGGCTCCATCCCGGAGTTCGTAGTACTTGTAACCATTGTCGGGACATCGATAACCACCTCTTCTTCCATATTCTTCGTCACTGATAGTAAAAATTTCCTCAAGATTTTCCGGAAACCTGTAGCCTGCTTCAAGGTACCTGGCAAGTTCGGCAGCTACAGAATCTCTTCTCAAAGCACAGCCATCGGAACTGAGGGTTATTCCATCACCAAGATGACCATCAGGGCAGACCACCGTACCTGTTTCTGTATCATAACTGTAAGGCTTTCCTGATACCGGACAGCATCCATCCGGGTTGGCATAGGCATTCTCACGACAAAGCATAACAGCAGAACCAAGCAGGTTGTCCAGAGCAGTATCGTTTGTTACATAAATATCACCCTCTTGATCTGTTGAGAACCAGATCACCCTGCTTCCTTCGTCTCCCGCCGAACCTGCCATCCGAAAGCCTCTGACATCAGAGCCGTCGTACCTGAAGTCAGAAGGAACAATGGTTCCCTCCAGCGAAGAGAGAAAATCAATTGACAAAGCTTCAGCAGTTTCCGCAGCCATCATAGACAATGCTTCGTCTGCGCGACCGGCACTTAAAGCTTGTGAATAAATTTCCGCACTTTTCCCCAGTCTTTCTCCCAGGCTGTATGGTCTTGCTATAAAAGAAAAAACAACTACCAGAACCGGGATAGAGAGAAGAAGAATTCTTCTCATCTAGGTCTGCTTCCCTGACTGGACTCGCCTGAACTGCGACCTCCTGATTCAGTGGTAGATGTCACCGAGTTAAACAGGTCTGCTATATCAAAACCTATTCCACTCACCATTACGCCCCACTCTTTGTCTACATTCTCTCCACGGAGACGGTAGAAAACATCCACATCAAGTTCTATCTGACTATTGTTCAGTTCTATACCGGTACGAATATCTACATGAGATACCTCGCTGCCTGGAATATCAACAGATGCCACTTCAGTTTCACTTCTTGTTGCCATTTCAATCCCGAAATGAAAGTTCAGCTCACGGTTAACCGGAAGCAGCAATCTGGCTTCTCCCCTGAATTCCGTTCCCGGGGAAGTGTCAGCAGAATCACGAGGAGCTCCCGGAACCTGATCCCAGGCGGTAAAGTAATGTCGAATTCCAGCGGAGGCCAGCAGTCTTGGACCTGACATGGAACCGGATATGGGAACAACAAAAGTTCCTGATACTTCAGCGGCAACATGCCTGTCGCTCTCTGTATAGTCTCCTGTGTCAAGAGTGCCTTTCAGCGTGGGCCGGAGAGCTCCTCTTAGAATGAAATGAGGGTCTCTGCTTACCCATCCGTCCAGAGATATCCAGGGATCGGCAATTCCAAGCCCGATAGTATCAACGGGGCCTGCAATTTGAAGAAAACCGGGAATAACCAGACTGATAGTATGACTTGAGGTCAAGCCGTATCTGCCTGCCCATTGAAATCTGATCACACCAAACCCTTCGCGATAATCGTAAAGGCTGTCAAAACCAAGAGAATCGGTCTCCCAGTACTGGCCAAATCCAAAATACCCGAAGCCAAAGTCACTGGATGCACCGGTTACGGGAAGAACTTCGTTTAGATAGCTGTAGGTAAGAGGATCCCACGCAAGGGCTGTCGCTACCAGGAAAACAAGAATAAACATGGTGGTTCTCATTTAGTAATTTCCTTTCTACTCGCCGAAAAACATCGGAAAAATAGACTGCGCTATAGCAGTAATTGAAAAAGCCTGAACTACCCGGAGGCTCCAGGCCCCCCTTCTTAGAAACTGAAATATGTCCTAATATAGTCATGAGCACCGCTGGTAATTGCTTTCTTTATAGGAAGAGAGGTTGTAGAGGTCAAGCTAAGAGCGTGACCGAGTAAGCAACATTGCCGGAAACGAGGCGCTCCCCTGCGTAGTATGGGAATACCACATCGGCATTAGCTACCACCCGGACGGCTATAATACACGCTAATTATCGGCAAATAGCGTTGCTATTCCGGCTAACTCCGGGACGCTGCTCGATTTCTGGCTCTGGTGCTTTCTTCTCAAATTAGCATGCATTCTGTGCTGTCGCCAGGACGCCCTTCGATATTTTCTCCATTGCTTTCTATCTCGCCCGTGAGGCGCTACTGCACAATGCCTATTGTCAGTCACGCTCCAGTAAATTCTATCGGTTGACCCCAATGGAGAATCTTGGCATGCTTCGAGGAATGTTAAGTTTGTTTTCTTTTCAAAAAGGAGGGGTTCAATTGAGAAGAACGATACCTATTTTACTGGCAGTTCTTGTTTCCGCGTCCGTGGCTGCTCCGTCGATGATGGGAGTCCCCGGGCTGTACAGAGTGAACAGTGCCATTCCTCTGGGATTCAACGAAATCTCTTTTAAGCTGGGGACCTCTTACTGGACCGCAGCTAACGAATACACCAACTTCATCTACCACAGTCACTATCTGCCTCAGACTCTTCTTTTTCCGGAGATAACAGAGACTGAGCACACAGGACAAGGCAGGCTCAGCCTTGCTTACGGAGTATGGGACTATGTTGATCTTGCAGCAACTGCAAGTTACTCTGGAACATATTACGAAAGGGATCTCTATGAAGAGCGCTCAACTGGCCACTGGGAGGAAATCCAGGGGTTCGAGAGTGTAAATATTGTTCTTCACGGTGGATACAATCCCATTCCCACAGTTGAAGACATTGTCTGGCTGGGCGCCGACTTCCGTATCGGGCTGGCTCCTGCAGACACTGTATTCCTTCGCAACCTTGATGATCCTGACGGGCAGTGGCATACCGGACAGATGATCAGCACCGTCCGTAAACCATTCAGCACTACCGGTAACGGAAGCTACTCAATGGATTTCCTTATCACCGGTGATTTTGGCCGCTGGCTGCCCATGGCACCTGCCAAAATGCATCTTAACTTCGGCTATTCCAAATACACGCAGAATTACAATTTCACTGATTTCAGGGTTTCTCCCGATTCTGTTGGTTGGAATTACTCTGATTCCACATCCATCGCTCTTGAAGTCACCGATGGAATCTTCAACTTCGGCTTTGGACTGGAAGTTCCCACTCCATACGCAGACATATTCTTTGAATACACGAACCAGAAACTTCTTGACAGAGATAACGCCAGTGTCTCTTATTTTACACCTGGAGTTCGATTCAAAAACAACTCCGGTACTTTCATTGATATTACTTTTGATTTGAGCACAAGTGAATTCGATCCTCAGTACTACGATCTTGGACACAGGCTCTATCAGACAGACAGCATTGTTACAGAAGCCCAGCGCGCAGAAAGAGCTCCACTTCCTATTGGTGGTGTTTTTGACTGGGGTGTAGGGCTTGGTCTAGGCTTTTCATCTGACATGATGGGTAGAGAAGAACAATCAAATATGGCAACACTCAGTGGAACTGTTACTGATTCTCTCACCGGAGCAGCGATTTTCTCTACGATCACATTCCCTGGTGTTCCCATTCCCAATGTAACCAGTGATGAGATCACAGGCTTTTACACTCACTTGATCCCTGCAGGAGAGGTTCCAGTTACAGTGGTTGCTCCTGGATATCGAGATGCCAGTGCAATCGTGGTTCTCGGACGGAATCAATCAATCACTCTTGACTTCCTTCTTGTCCCCAACCTGGGAACCATCAGCGGCTCTGTAAGAGATGGCGAAGGCAGACCAGTAGCTAACGCCACAGTAATCATTGGCAGCACTGCTCCTGTTACTGTAACAACCAGCACTGTTGGTGTTTACACTGCGCAGGTTGAGGCAGGCACCTGGCCGGTTGCCGTGCAGGCAGAGGGCTACATATCAGACAATAAGACTACTACTATTATTGCCAACGAGACTGTCAGCGTTTCCTTTACCCTTCGCTCAGCACTCCGTGCCGGTGAAGTTATGAGCTTTGATAACATCTACTTTGCCTCTGGAAGCGCTAACCTCAAACCTGAGAGTTTCCCGATTCTGGACAGTGTCGCCATTCTTCTCCGGGACAATCCTACAGCAAGAATGCAGATTGCCGGACATACCGACAGCGACGGCGGAGAAAGTGCAAACCAGACTCTCAGCCAGAATCGTGCTCAGTCTGTCTATCAGTACCTGATAAGCAAGGGTATTGCAGGCAACAGACTGACAACAATCGGGCACGGTGAAACCAACCCGACAGTACCCAACAACTCAGCGGCCAACAAGGCACGAAACCGCAGGATAGAGTTCACTGTTCTAAGCATCTAGTCGATTAAGCACGCCACAAAGAAGCCCGGTCACCAGCCGGGCTTCTTTTTATGGCAGATCTTTTTGAATACGGTGTCGCCGAAAGATTTCCCTCTTATGGTCACATCCCAGCACTTCCCTGACCTTTAATGCAAGATCCGACATTGAAAATGGTTTCTGAATAAAGCGCAGACTCTTTTCCGGATGGTCTGATTAGGGAAAAGAGTACCCTGACATGAAAAGGGGCTTTGTGTAAGGACTTATCTTGATTATTTTTTCAGCCAATTCCCGGCCATTCATTTCCGGCATTACAAGATCTGTAAGCAGCAAATGGATTTCACCCTTATGCCTCTGGACTATCTTCAAAGCCATATCGGGAAGACTGGCGGAAAGAACTGTGTAGTTAAGCCCCTCAAGCATAGTCTGAGCCATCTCCAGCACAGCCACCTCATCTTCTACAAGCAGAATACACTCGCCATTTCCTGAAGGCACTTTTGTGGAAAAATCAAGTCTTGTTTCTGCTGGTTCCAGGGTGGAGCCCGGCCGATAAATGTGAATAGCAGTTCCTATTTCCCGCTCACTCCACACATCGACATATCCTCTATTCTGCTTCACTATTCCATAAACCGTGGCCAGGCCCAGACCACTATTCTGCCCTATTACCCTTGTGGTGAAGAATGGTTCAAAGATGTGTCCCACCACTTCCCTGTCAATACCGCAGCCGCTGTCCCTGACTGTGAGCCTCATATAATCTCCTGGAGAAATTCCAGGGTGATCTTCACAGTAGCTTTCATCAATAATGACATTCACTGTTTCTATGCGGATCTGCCCAACTCCATCGATGGCGTCTCTTGCATTCACACACAAATTGACCAGTATCTGATCCAGCTGACCGGGATCTATTTCAGCAGTCCACAAATTGGTTCCAGGTAACCATACAAGATCCACCTGCTCCCCGATCAATCGTCTCAGCATATTGAACATGATTGAGATAGAATCATTAATATTCAAGATTTCCGGTCGAACAATTTGCTTTCTGGCAAAAGCCAGCAGTTGTCTTGTAAGGGTGGCAGAACCTTCAGCGGTATGGTGAATCTGTGAGAACACATCATAGTATTTATCAGGCGGAGAAAGCCCCTGCAAAGCAATTTCAGTCTGGCCAAGAATCACTGTCAACAGGTTGTTGAAGTCATGAGCTATCCCACCGGCAAGACGCCCCAGCGATTCCATTTTGTGAGAGTTCGCGGGTTTACCCAGGAAGGATACATTCTTGGGAACAGTGTCTTTTGTTTCCCATACCCAGCCAGCAGTGGCGGCATAGGTTGGGACACCCAGCCATATCAAAAGCAACACCCATCCGCTCTCTGATCACTGGCATGACTTCTCCTGCAGCAACAGCAAATCCTCAATCAGTACAGTGAGCTCCTGTATGTTTTCCGCTTCGTGGTCTGCAGCCTTTGAATCCGATCTATTTACCCCGTACAACACTGTTTGCATTCCTGCAGAAGTTGCACCAATAATGTCATATTGAATCGAATCTCCAACAAAAAGACACTCTTCCGGAAGAACATTCAGCTTCCTGCTCATGAGTAGAAATATTTCCGGGTCAGGTTTTGACAAGCCTATCTCACCGGCGATGAGTATCTCCTGAAAAAGCCCTCTCATCCCTGATGCCTCTATTCTCTGTCTCTGCAGCACACTGTCAGATGCATTGGTGATCAAACCAAGTTTAACTCTGTTCATCAGATTTTTAAGTATAGCCCCAGCACCTGAATATGCTTTTGTCTCCTTGAGAAGCAACTCTCTGTGAATGTCTGTAAAGCGATCTTCCCAGGTCATTCCCCTTTTCTTGAATGCATACGACAATCTGTATTTAAACATCAGAAGTGGATCTATCTTCCCGCTTACAACCAGCTCATGGAACTGCATAATTCCTTCAACCGAAGCTTCGGTAAACTCTTCAGCGGTACAATCTGAATCAGTTAAACCATGAATGTACTTAAGGGCAGCAGTGTCTGATTCCACAAAATCAACCAGTGTACCGTCAAAATCAAAGATCACTGCCTGAATCATCAAGTCACCTGCTTCTCTTATTACTGTTGTCAGGGTTTTAGAAAATACGCGATCAATTCCCTGTGGTGATCCTCAAAATTCTCTACCCGCCAGTCCAGAACATGAAACCCGGCAAATTCAACTTCCTTACAAATGGATTCCGGTATTCCCAGACATCTCGCAGCAACACCGTCTCTTATCAGGAATCTGCTCATGGGGTCAAAATACTTTTCCAGTTCCGGTTCTCCGCAGCCAGCTCACTAAAGAACCATACATTTCCTTGAGATAAATCCCTCGGAACACTCAAGCCTGTATATGTAAAGTCCAGCAGGCAGGAGTTCGGTGTTCCACTGTACTGTCTGATTGCCTTGAACCATTTCACCTTTCCTGAGTACCTGAACAACTCTTCCGGACAGGTCATGCACACTGAGAGTTGCCTCGCCTGTGAATGGAAGGCTGAATGTAATTGCGCTGTTTCCCATAACTGGATTTGAAGGTGGTTCATTCAGGAAAAATGATGCGGTGGATCGCCCATGCCCGATACCGGTTGTTTCCCATGTAATTGTTGTACTGGCAGTTGTAGAAAAACCAAATTCCGGACTGACTGCCTCTACAAGAATGGTTGTTTCAGTCTCTGAAAGAGGTCTTGTTACTTCCGGAATAAAGCAGGCGTTGTTTGGTGTTGCCCAGAGAAAGGTTCTGCTGTCGTCACTGTTCTCACGGTACACATTGTAGGTGTAGATTTCAGATGCTGAGTGATCCCACTGTAACCTGATGGTTCCCAGAGTATCGTTCACCTGATTGAACTCATCCACATAAAGTGATGTTACCCCGTCAGGCATATCAACAGAACCTCTCACAATACCCAGCCTTCCAATATACGCAGCATAGTCATTGATCGGTGAGCTGGAGGTGAAGTTGATGGCTGCAACAGCCATGGTTGAACCTGCAAAACTTCCCATATCCAGTTTGAACAGGTTCCAGCCGGTCTG
>JAGLDB010000056.1 GCA_023145935.1 Candidatus Sabulitectum sp.
GTCACCTGGAAAGATGTTGGAGAGAAAACAATGGATTTCTACAGGAGCCTGTTGTGAGGATCCTTCATTTGATTCACAGAACATGGCCCTATCACGGCGGAGCAGAGAGATATGTATGGGAGCATGCTCTTGCCGCTGAAAGGTGGGGACACACATCAACTGTTGTGGCCACCGATGCGTGGGATATGTCGTGGATGGTGTCAAAGCGGGGAAGACATCTTCAACCTGGCAGGTTCACCAGGGATGGCATAGAAATAATCCGGTTTCCAGTGGCGCATCCCCCGGCACAGAATCTTTTCAGAGCTCTGTTCCGAAGAATTAGAAAGGGCGGTCCCGACAGATATTTCTACCCGAACCCCTTCGTACCGGAATTTGATCGCTGGATAAAGAGAGCAAAAGGATTCGACATGGTTCATGCAAATGCAATGCCATTCCTTCTTCACGCCGGGTACAGGTATGCACAGAAGAGGAAAGTGCCTCTTGTGTCGGTTCCTCATGCAAATCTGGGTAGTGAGGATCACAGGATAGAGCCTCTTCACTATTTTGCAGGGGAGCAGCCGGAGGTACTCAGGCGATCTGATCTTGTTGTGGCACAGAACAGGTTTGAAGCCTCGGTATACAGAAACGAGTGCGGGGTGAGTGGGGATAAGCTGATGGTGCTGGGCAGCGGCATTGATCCGGCGGAATGGGAAAATGCAGATGGAGATCTGGCAAGAAAAGCGTTTTCCATACCGCCGGATAAGAAAATTGTGTTGAGTGTTACAGCACACTGCCGTGATAAAGGATCAAATACATTGCTTGATTCCTCAATCGAACTGTGGAAGAAGGGTCATGATTTTGTTCTTGTTCTGGCTGGTCCTGTTCTGAAGGATTTCAGAGATCACCTTGATAGTAGATCAGACGATATTCCAATGGATAGTCTGGTTGTCACCGGTTACATCAGGGAAGAGATACGAAAGCGTCTTTTTCAAGCTGCATGGATTGTAGTGGCTCCATCCAGGCTTGATGCATTCGGCATAGTTCTGCTGGACGGATGGATCTCCGGAAAACCGGTAATTGGATGCAATGCAGGGGGAATGCCTGATCTTATTGATGATGGAAAAAACGGATTTCTTGTTGAGTTCGGTCACCAGGAAGAACTTGAAGAGAAAATATCAATTCTTTTGAGGAATGAGGAGCTTGCAATTTCAATGGGGGAGAACGGCCGAAGAACAACCATGGCAACCCATACATGGCGGAAGGTCACAGACAGGTTCTACCGGGAAATTCAGGAGAGACTGAATTGAAGAATGTAACAGCAGCAGTTGTTCTCTATAACAGTAAAGATCTGATTTCCGGATTATCAGAAACCGTTAAACTGCTCCCTTCTGATATGAGAACGGTTATCTACGACAGTGGTTCTTCGGATGGCTCAGCCGAGCTTGCTTCAAGTCTCATTAGGAATGCTACCATTATCAAGGGTTCAAATCATGGCTTTGGTTTCGGAAACAATCGCTGTCTGGAGAAAATTGATACAGAATACACTTTGCTTCTGAACAGTGATGCGTCAATTGATGAATTATCACTTGAAAAACTGGTTTCATTTCTGGATGATAACCCTGAGCATGGTGGAGTTCAGCCACTTGTAAGGCTCTGGGAATGGGAAATGGTTACCGTTTCCAGCGGAGTTTACTTTACAGAATACGGTGAAGCCTGGGACAGCAGATTCATGCATCTGGAACTTGCTCCATTGAGAACGGCAATTCAGGTTCCCGCTATCACTGCTGCTGTAGCTCTTTTCAGAACTGAAGCTCTGAGAAGCGTTGATGGTTTTGACGAAAGTTTTTTCATGTATTTTGAAGACGCGGATCTTTCATTGCGTCTGGGAGCAGAAGGATGGAAGCTTGCAGTTGAAAGATCAGCAGAAGCCACTCACATGGTGGGAGCCTCCAGTAAAAGACGGAGCGCACTGAAGTGGGAGCTGGAATCCTCCATACGCATGTTTAGAAGGTATTTCGGATCCGGCAGACTTTCGTCCAGGTGGTGGAGAAGAGAGGCACGAATTGCAATACATTCTGTCACCAGAGGTAAATTCCCCTTCTGGAGAATTGCTGTTATTCTTAAAGCCATAAGAGGAAAAGAGAGAGTAAGAAAGGTTCCAGAAGAGCTCGAGGCAATTCTGTTCGGTGATCCAATGGATCTTCCTCTGGCGAGAACTGAAGACAATTCAAGAGGACCGGGGTGGAAAGGCAATGGGATTTCTCCCTGGGCTGCTTTTAGAGGAGACGGAAAACCGGTCGATCTCCAATTCACAGCTCTATCGCACTCTGTAACTGGCTCGATATCAACTGGAAGCGGTAAATTGTTGAAAAGATTCTTTATACCAGCCGGTTCAAAAAAGACAGTAAAACTGGCGAAAACCACTTCGGTTGTTTACATTCAGTGTGATTCCTTCTCAGACAGAGTTGAGGTGACTTTATCACGATAGAAGAAAACAGAAATAAAGCTGCGATAATACTCTCAGGTTTTTGTGCCTGGGCAGCAGTAAATCTATTCAGAGGTTTTTCTTTAACAACTCTCCCTTTAATAGTTTTGCTTATGCTTACAGGAATGGTTCAGGGAACTTCGATCTTCCCCATAGCAGTTTTGTGTTCCATTGCTGGTCTTGTATCTCCTGCCCTGTTGCCATGGATAATGCTTGTTCCCGGCATGCTTGCATGCTCAGCTGGTGCAACAACACGAATCAGATTTACAGGTTTTGCTGCAGTGGCTTCAACTATCTGGTTTATACCTTTTTCTGCTTCAATACCTCTAGTAGTGGTTGCAGCCATGGCTGCCATGTCATTCGGGAGAAAGCTCAGGTATTTTGCTATTCCAATAGGTTTTGCCGTATCTGCGTTTTTGTTCGATCTTCCAGGTCCTCTGGATCCAGAGCCTGTTTTTGCACGGTCAGAGATCAATTGCGGAATTATCACATATTCCATTCCAGAAATGAATTGCTCCAGGAGGGAAGTACTGCTTCCGGCCCCGTATGAAGGTACATGGGTGGTGTGGTTAGCACTTGAGTCCGGTGGCGTAAGGGACTCTTTGCCCATGCTGGCAGTTCGTCTTGGTGATGACATGCTTCTTCTCCCTGCAGGCAGAGACACATTGAGTTTTGTTATGGCTCCAGGTGATACTCTTGCTATAACGCTCATGAGGGATTTCAGATCATTTAACCATTCTGCAATTCATGCAACTGCAGGTGGTGAATTATTGTGAAGAACGTTCTGAAGGGTTACTTCGACTCTTTTACAATTGCGGGTTTCGGGGTGTGGATATTTGTCGTGTGGCGTATTGCTGGAATGCCCAGTCCCGGCTTTGCCGGTCGCGTCATTCCCGCTGCGTGGATTCTCGCAGCAGTTCTGAATGGAAAGAATCATTCAGTCAAATGGTTTATTCCTCTTGTATTGAGTTTTACAACAGGAGCATGGCTCTGGATGGTTCACCCCAATGGCTGGATCTTCACTGCGGCAATTCCAGTAGCAGGTCTGATAGCATGGGCATTGTCAGTATCTACCCGGGGTCGGTTTGGTGTAGTAAAAGCAGTTCTGCCGGTGTTGCTTCTTTCTCTTCTAACTGCGGAGATCAACGGTGATGAGGTTCGCTTCGCAGAGCAGGCCACGGCTCTCTCAGGCATAGACTGCGAGAGGTTCTCAGAGGTTCATATCAGAGCAGGCGATCTGAGCATTGCTCAGGGGCATCACACACCGTTATTCCCTCTTCTTATCGCTCCGGGGTTGCTTGCCGGTCATATAGGGCTTCGGATAATACCGTTTCTTGTTGCACTCACCGCTCTTGTTCTGCTTGCAAAGCTTTCAACTCCGCAAATTGCAGTTATGGCAGCACTGTGTTATCCGGGATTCAGTATTCTGGGTCTTGCAATGACAGGCTGGCTGGCTGTTGCGCTGTTTACTCTGGTAATTCTTTTGCCTGAGGATAGAAAATGGTCTGCTGTGCGTATCATGATAGCATTGATCCTTGTTGCATTGAAAATGCGGTATGCAGGGCTTGCTGCAGGTATTATCATCGTTGAGTATGGCGCCATACAGGGAAACGAAAAAAAGAAGAAATGGATTATCCCTGCAGTACTGCTTTCAACAGGTCTGCTTATCCTGTTAATTGATAGATACTTTTTGAACGGAATGTTATTCTGGACCAGATACGGCAACACAGGTTCAGTTGAACTCATCTGGATGAATATCTTTAAGAGACCATTTTACACAATTATCAATTTCGGATGGAGCTTATTTGATCCCGAGGCAGGCCTTTTGCTCAGAGCTCCATGGGTACTTGCTGCGATATCAGGTTTATTCGTTTTGAGAAAAAACAACCTTCCCCGATTTAAGAAGCTCTTGATCCCATCAATCGTTTACTGGGTATTTCTAATTATCTGGACTGGAACTTCCTGGCATGGACTTCCAGCACCGGCTGGAAGAATGTTTGTTCCTTTGATTCCTCTTTTTGCGTGGGGGCTTGCAGCAGTCTGGAACAAAAAGGAAACCAGATTTCTTGTCTATATCTCACTGGGGATTTCTGCTCTTGTAATTGCATCTCCTGTGTGCAGATATAATTACGCCGACGGAACTGACAGTCTTCTTGCTTTTGCGGGGATAACAACCGGATTCTCCATGGTGAGAGGCAATCCGGCTCATCTGCCGGTGGCACTACTACTTGCAGTTTCCATGCTGATAGTTCTCAGGAATTCGAAAAAATACAGTGCCTTCTTAACGGTGATCATATTTGCGGCAATATTCTTTCTTGGTCTTACTCCCGGCGGATATGAAGCAGAGGATATGTCGCCTGAGGTTATGCAGGGGGCAAGGCTTTATCCTTACGTATCAGATCCGGTTGAAAGATTTTTCTGGTTCAACAGTCGCGAAAGAATGGTTGAATTCAGCGAACCGGGGCAATCTATAGTTTTACCTGAAGTTCGTGCTGGAGACACCTTGTCTATTCAGATGAGCAGCAGAGGTGGTGTTTTAGTTGTTGGTACTACGCATATTATGATTGAGACACCACTTATCGAGATGCCTTCAGCCTATTTGTCCATGGGTAGGACCTCAAGAATGCTACCGGATCTGCCGGAAAACAGATTGATGCAGTATTTCTCAATTCCAGTTTATGAGGACGATATTGAAAATGGAACTGTTCGTATTCTGCATCTTCATGGGTTTCCTGTCTATCTGGACAGGATTGATGTTTCAGAGGGAAGTATTCTGTGATGAAAAAACTCTCTGTGGTGATCCCTTCCCGTAATGGTCTTGTGATTCTGAAAGAATTCCTTCCTGCGATAATTCGTGAAACCGGAAAAGCCGGTGGGGAAGTACTTGTGGTGGATGACTGCTCTACAGACAATACCTTACGGGAATTTGGATCTCTTTTTCCCGGGATCACCCTTCTTTCCCGAAAAACAAACCCTGGTTTCTGTCATGCTGTAAATCTGGGTATGTCCAGGGCAGAGGGCAGCTTCCTGATGCTTTTAAACAACGATACGATTCCGGAAAAGAATGCGTTTGTAGAATTGGTTTCCGCTCTGGACGGATCCCAGTCGGACATTGCAGTGGCAGTTCCTTCAATTATCAGACCCGACGGCTCTGATGACAGCTGTTACCACTGGGCATTTATTCACGGTCTGGCAGTTACAGGTGAGAGAATTTCAGGAGAAGAGTATCCGTCTGGAGCATGCGCATTGTGGAAGCGCAGGGTGTGGGAAGAACTTGGTGGACTAAGTGCCGACTATGCGCCCATATACTGGGAGGATACCGACCTTGGTGTAAGGATGCACAGGGCTGGTTACAAGATGAAGAAGTGCTCCGGGGTCATTGTAAATCACCAGCATGCAGCCACAATGGGCTGTTCGCTGCAATCCCAGTCGCTGCGCGAACGCAACAGATTTGTTTTCATGGATAGGAACTGCATTTCTTCAGCAGAGAAAATGTCTAGAAGATGCTGGTTGCCCGTACATTTGACCCTTGCCCTGCTTAGAGGAAATCGAGCTTTTATCCGGGGATATATGGATTATCTGAAGCTGAAGAGGAACCAGAAATGAAAAGAGGAGCTCAGCGTTTTGTACTGGGGATTGAGGGGCTGACCGCTCTTGTAACCGGTGCTTCTGCACTGTCGGCGGTTGTTGCTTTTCTTGTTCTCTGGCTTGTGGTTTCAGATGCGCGTACAACTCTCGAAACTGCTTCATACTCCCGGGCTGAATACATTTCTCATGCTCTGGGCATTAGACCTACTCAAAGATCGCTGGAATCAATAGTGAGCTCCTCAATCCCCGGAGGCGGGGTAATTGCAGCTGTGGTTGTGTTTGAGAACTCAGATGTACTTGCATATCCATCTGTAACAGTGGAAGAGCTGAAGAACGCTGACAGAATAACATACTCATCTCCTGAAGGATACAAAGTTTCTCTGTTCATAGAGATGCCGCCTGTTCTGGGAGAAAGCACAGTTATACTTTTTCTGTTCGCGCTTTTTGCTGCAATGCTCACAGCAGTTGCTATTCTGGTACCATCATTTCTCAGGAGAACAGTTCTTGATCCACTGAAAAGCATACTGGGAGAGGCAGACAGGTTCGAGAGCGGTAGCGGAAGCACGGCTCATGCTGCCAATGTATCATTTCAGAGGTTGATAGATATTCTTGCACACAGGGATTCACAGCTTGATCAAATGAGGATAGAAGCCTTAAGCAGAGCTCGTACAGCTGAATCAAGATCCGGTGCCGTTCTTGAAGCAATGGGTTCATCAGTTATGGTGATAGATTCCCTTGGAAATCCATCGCTCTGGAATAAACAGGCATCAGATTTTTTCAACCTTCACGGAAAGCAGGCTAAGAACCAGAACTTGAAAGAAAAACTGCAGCCCTATCTGGAAAAAAACATAACAGAGTGGGACGGCGAAGAAAATGGCAGGATCTTCAGATTCAAGGTAACCTCGGGAGAAAATACAGAGATGATCGTTCTTGTCACAGATGTTACAGTTTCTGTTCTGCTTGAAAGAAGACTCTCGGAGGAAAGTGCTCTGGCTGATCTCGGGGCTCTTTCTGGAGGAGTTGCTCACGAGATCGGAAATGCTCTCTGCGCCATGGATGGTTTTCTGGAACTTCTGGGCAGAGGCAGAGATTCAGAGCGTACAAAGGGGATTCTGGCAGAAGCAGGGCTTGAACTGGATTCCGCTCGGAAAATGGTTGAAGCATTCAGGAATCTTGCACAGCAGAACTCAATAGAAAGCACTGTTGCAACTGAAGCCGCAATTGAACTGATTGCTCAGTTGTGCCAGGAGCATACGGTATCGTGTTCGATTGTTAAAGAAAGTGGGAATCAGACTGGTACTTTCATTCCAGGTGGTGAGATACTCATCACAAGAATAATGGAAAACCTGTTGACAAACGCTTTGCGTTTCTCACCTCATTCTTCTGTAGAGGTGAAAGTTTCTGATTGCTCGGGGGAACATTCTCTTATATTCAGCGTGTTTGACAGGGGGTCAGGCCTTCCCGAACCTCCGGAGATAGTATTCCGCCCAATGTACACCACCGCCGGAGCACAGGGTGGGATGGGGCTGGGGCTCACAATAACCAGAAGGCTTGTAAGGGCCATGGGTGGCTCCATAAAGGCCGCCAACAGGCCGGAAGGGGGAGCAGTGTTTACAGTAAGCATTCCCCATCAGGAGGACAATTCGTGAAAGAAATTCTTCTGGTAGAAGACAAAAGGGGAATGAGAGTAATGCTTTCAACTGCTCTTCAGGAAGACGGTTGGAAGGTAACAGCAGTTTCAGATGGTGATTCTGCTGTTAGGAATGTCCGACAGAACGCGTACAGTGCTGTTCTTACCGATGTCTGTATTCCCGGCAGGTACAACGGCATTGATGTACTGGAAAACACTCCGTCAGATACACCGGTTATAGTAATGACAGCTTTCGGAACAATTGATATAGCAGTGGATGCCATGAAAAAAGGGGCTGCTGATTTTATCAGTAAACCGTTTAAACTTAACGAGCTGCTTGAGAAGCTTTCATCAGTATCATACAATTATTCCGAGTCTATGCTTGGCCAGTCAGCTGTTTATGTTGATGTGCTGAAAAGAGCTGAAAGAGCAGCACAAAGTGGAATGAATATTCTGATTCTGGGGGAGAGCGGTACAGGCAAGGAGCTGCTCTCAAGAAGAATACATCAATGCAGTGGAAGAGATAAAGGGCCGTTCGTTCCTGTAAATTGCGCCGCTATTCCCGAGAACCTTATGGAGAGTGAGCTGTTTGGAGCAGAGAAGGGGGCTTACACAGGGGCTACTGAACCCAGGCCCGGAAGGTTTACTATTGCCAGAGGCGGCACCATCTTTCTGGATGAAATAGCTGATCTTGATATATCTCTTCAGGGAAAGCTCTTACGGGTTCTTGAATCTGGTACATATCATTCTGTTGGGGGTATAAAGGAGCTCAAGTCAGATGCACTGGTTGTATCAGCAAGCAACAGAGACCTTAGGGATATGGTAAAGAGAAAACTATTCAGAGAAGATCTTTTCTACAGAATAAGCGAGTTTCCAGTGGAGCTGCCTCCCCTCCGGGAAAGGGAAGGCGACATACTTCTTCTGGCGAAGCATTATCTTAAATTGCATCATGGTACTTCTTTTACTCAAGGAGCTCTGCGAGCATTATCCAGTTACAACTGGCCGGGCAATATACGGGAGTTAAAAAATCTTATCAGACGGGCATGTGTGAATTCATCACAGGAGCCGGTTACAGAGGAACTGCTTGAATTTCCGGCGGGCGACCATAACCATCACAGCTCACTTGTGGAGCAGGGAGCACTTGCTGCCAGAACCAGAGAAAGAGCCCTTATACTCTCAGCACTTAAAGAGACCGGTGGTAATCGCAGAAAAACAGCAGAAATTCTTGGGGTGAGTTACAGAACACTTCTTACGAAGATCAAAGATATGGAAATCAAAACAGGATGACTGGAGAAAAAGCAATTGTTCTTCTCAGCGGAGGTCTTGACTCCACCACAGTTCTTGCCATGGTTGTATCCAGGCAGATGGAGGTAACTGCAATCTCCTTCAGTTATGGCCAGAAACACAACCTGGAATTGGAAAAAGCTGAATACATAGCTCGCCATTACCATGTAAAGGAACACCTGGTTATTTCTCTTGACCCTGAACCTTTTAAGGATTCATCACTTACAGGTGGCGGTTCCGTACCTGAAGGGGGAGACTTTGTTTCAAAGCGGATACCTTCTACATATGTTCCTGCCAGAAACACGGTTTTTCTATCCATTGCTCTGGGGATCGCTGAATCAAGAAAAGCAGGGCACATATTCATTGGAGTAAATTCTGTTGATTACAGCGGTTACCCCGACTGCCGTCCGGAATTTATAGAAGCATTCCAGGATCTTGCCAATCTTGCCACAAAGAATGCAGTTAATGGGAAACCACCAGTTATTCAAGCTCCTCTTATTAGTATGACAAAAGCTGAAATAATAAGAACTGGGATCAAGTTGGGAGTGGACTACGGGATGACAATAAGCTGTTATCAGCCCAGTTTGTCCGGGGAGAGCTGCGGTGTTTGTGATGCATGTATTTTGAGGCTGGAAGGATTCAGGGTAAACGGGCTTTCAGATCCTGTGGTATACAGGAAAACAATACATGAAAAGTAGCTACAGAGTAAAGGAAATGATCCTGACACTTCAGGGAGAAGGCGCCCTGACAGGTACAGCGGTGGTACTTCTTCGATTTGAAGGTTGTAATCTCAGTTGTGATTTTTGTGATACTGATTTTTCAGGTACGGATGGCATAGGCGGCGGAGTGTTTTATACTGCAATGGAACTGGCAGAGGCGGTGGATGATAAATGGATCTCAGAAGCTTCACCTAGTGTGCTTTGTACCGGGGGAGAACCTCTGTTACAGCTGGATCTGCCTCTTCTCCAAGAATTCCACAGAAGAAAATTCAGAGTTCTTCTTGAAACAAATGGAACTATTGCTGTTCCCGGAGCAGGAGAAATAGACTGGATATGCGTAAGCCCGAAAAAAAACGAAATTCCTGTTCAGAAAAGCGGAGACGAGATCAAGCTCGTATGGCCACAGGAAGGTCTGGATCCTGGGATTTTTGAAAAGCTGAATTTCAATAATTTCTGGATTCAGCCACGATTTGACAGGAACTACAAAGAAAATATGAAGTCTTCTATTCAATACTGTCTTACGAACCCACTGTGGAGGCTCAGTGTTCAAACCCACAGGTTTATCGGAATGCCATAGGAGATAAAAATGGAGATATACCGAGAATTCAAATTTGATGCAGCTCACAGACTACCCTGTCTACCCCGAGACCACAGGTGCGGGAACCTTCACGGACACACATTCGCAGTAATTGTGCATATGGAAGGGTCTGTAGGAGAGGATTCAGGGTGGGTACGGGATTATGGTGAAGTAAAGAGTATATGTGCTCCGGTAATAGATATGCTGGATCACAGCTACCTAAACGACATCTCCGGGCTTGAGAATCCAACAAGCGAGAGAATTGCCGTATGGTTATGGGAAAGAATCAAGCCCAAGCTTCCGGAATTGACCATGATCGAGGTAAAAGAAACTGCATCCACCGGATGCAGGTACTCTGGATGAAAGATATTCAGAGCTCTGCGGATTACAGAAATATTCCCTTGAGAGAGGCAGGGATC
>JAGLDB010000057.1 GCA_023145935.1 Candidatus Sabulitectum sp.
ATCATGTCGGTGTCTATATCACTGACAAGTTCACCGTCACGCTGAAGAACCCAGAGTCTGCCTTTTAGTTGCAGTAATGCCATAACTATACCTCCTCCAGTTCATGAACTGCAGCAATTCTTCCTAGCACCGCACTGGCAACGGCAGTGCCGATGCCGGCAAGATATGTATCGCCCCTGCCCTGTTTACCTGTGAAGTTTCTGTTGGAAGTACTTACCTGCACCTCTTTCAAACCAGTCATACCGATCTGACCTGAAGCGCAACCTCCGCAACCTGCGTTGCTTACAATGGCTCCTGCATCAAAAAGATCCGCAAGCAATCCCTCATGAAGAAGTCTGTCCCATGTTTTTCTTGTTGCAGGAACAACTTTCAGCATTACACCGTCTGCTACTTTTCTGCCTTTCAGCAGTTTTGCGGCGTAGGCCATATCTTCATAGCTTCCGTTTGTACAGCTGCCTATGAAAACACCATCTACTTTGGTCTCTTTGTACTCGGAAACAGGGTGTACATTGTGGGGATTGGGAGGTGCGGCAAGATGAGGTTCAAGGTCTGTGATATCCAGTGTATACTCTTTCTCGTACTCAGCATCTTCATCTGCGTAGAACGCCTCTTCCTTTTTCATACCGAAAGCATCCAGTACATTCTGGTTGGGAGCAAGCATAATAATAATGGCACCCATTTCTGTGCCCAGGCTGGAAAAGGTAATACAATCAGACAGCTCGGCCTGATCAAGCCATTCACCCTGTACCTCAACAGATTTGCCAAGAAGGGTATGGCTGCCAAATTCTTTAAGCATTGCAAGGGCTACATCTTTTGCCTCTGTGCCAGCCGCAGGCATTCCCGTTAATGTTACCCTGACAGTCTCCGGTACCTGAAACCAGACCTTACCGGATTTGAAGGCAAAAGCTGTATCAACATCTCCCATGCCCTGACCGAAAGCCCCTACAGCACCCATGATGTTAAGATGGCTGTCTGTTCCAATTGTGGTTGTTCCCGGCCTGGCAAGCCCCTCTTCAATCACCACATGGCTGCCTATTCCTGCATTCACATCCCATACTTTCAGGTTCTGCTCTCTGGCAAAAAGCCTGATCCTGTGCTGATTGGTGGCGTAGGGAATGGTGTTGGCCGGTACATTACAGTCAAAGGTAAAAAAAGTTTTCTCCGGGTCAGCTATTGGAGAATCTCCACCGTATTTCTCTAGATTTCCCACAACATTCGCCCCTGCGAAGTCCCTTGCGGAACGGTTATCAATACCCAGCCAGACCACATCTCCGCCGGTACATTCGCCCCCGCCGTGCGCGGTGATGATTTTCTCTATCAGAGTTCTGCCCATTGCTGCCTCCATTTTGGATCTTCAGTATGCCAGTTACCTCTCTGGTCACGGCCCAGTTCCAAGCACTTTAAAAAGATATTTCCTATACCTGCTGCCTTGTATCCAGCTTCGGTATTTTCCAGTGAATATGTAAATTGAACAGTCTCCACCTCAGGTTCTCCTTCTTCTGCGAACGAGAGGATCATGGCCGTTCCTCCTGACGGAACAGAACCTCCTCCCACAGACCCGGGGTTCATTATTAATCCATTGGGTCTTCTGATTATTGACGGTGTATGCGTTGATCCACAGACAACAATGGATGCCCCTGATCTTGCCAGAATTGAATCATATATCTCTGCTGCAGCATCAGCTGGAAGCCCCATGGCCTGGTTTCCAGGAAGACCGTGAACGCAGAGAATAGTTTTCTTCTCGAACTGGAACCTGAGCTCATCAGGAAGCTCCCGAAGCCATCTTCGCTGTTTGGAAGTTATCTGATCTGAAGTCCATTCAAAAAATTCAGCTGCAAGATTCCTCCAGTGCGGGTTCTCATACTCTTCCCCGGTATTGTTGCGCCGCCTTGCAACGGTTCTATCACAGTTTCCCTGAACAGATTCAATGTTGCTGTTCTGAACAAAACTGATCACCTCTGATGGCGCCGGGCCATAGTGAATCAGATCACCAAGATTCACCACAAGGTCGATCTCTCTGCTGTTAAGAGTATCCATGGCGGCCTTCAAAGCCGCAAGGTTACTGTGTATATCGGAAATAAAAGCGATTTTCAAAACAAGTTTCCCTTCAATAAGATAAATGCAGAAGGAATATACAACAGAGGGCCATGATCAAAACAAGAACCTTTCCGGTTCCTCAACCACATTTCGTACCGTTTCCCTCCAGAGCCCGGAAGGTGTAATGGCAAGTTTAATGAGAGACTCACTCTCTCCACCATCCACGGCATGTCTTACCTGGCTGTTACCGGATAAAATATCCACAGGCATCTTGTGGTATTCGTATTCGTAAGGGGGGTCATTCCACATTGTTTCTTCAGCCCTGAAACAATGGTTAAGAATACCCAGCGCAGCCTTGAATGGTCTGTAAACAGATTTATCCGTCACATGTATCTGAGCCCCTGCGCATTTCATCCCTGTATGCTTGTTGAAAGTTGGAATGAAAAAATGCGGTCTGAGTACTGCGCCCTGAAGAAAAGGGGAATCATTAAGCTCGCTGCAAAGTCTCCAGGGGTCTAGCCATGGAGCTCCAAATATTTCAAAAGGCCTGGTGGTTCCCCTGCCCTCGGAAATATTTGTTGCCTCAAGAAGACACATTCCCGGATACACCAGTGCAGTATCTGCAGTGGGCATGTTCGGAGAAGGCATCACCCACGGGAGCTCTTCCTTCAGTGAAAGAATAACAGGCTCAGGCAGACCGTCAATTTCAGCAAAAAGCAGAGCAAGCTCTCCGATGGATAGAGCATGCCTGACTGGAATGGGGTAAAGACCAACGAAAGATTTGAAATCCAGATCAAGGATAGGACCCTCGACAATTTTTGCACCAAGGGGGTTCGGTCTGTCCACAACTGCCACAGGGATACCGATTTCTGCACATTTCCGCATAGTAAGAGCCATGGAATAAATGTAAGTGTAGTATCTGCTTCCAATATCAACAAGATCAACAAGAACACAATCTGCTCCGGCAAGCATGCTGTCTGTGGGAACCCTGATTCTTCCGTACAGGCTGTTCACTGGAACGCCATACCTGCTGTGAATGTACCCCTCCCACTCGATCATGTTGTCCTGAGTCTCACCCCAGTAACCGTGCTGTGGTCCCAGGACGGAATGGAGAACTGATTGCTCATGTAGTATCTTTACCGTAGAGTCGAATGAACTATCCACTGCAGCATAGTGAGACAGGATACACACCCTGCTGCCTGGCAGATTTTCCCGTGAGAATGGTTTTGTGTTCTTCATGGGCAAAAAATACGAAACCTCTGAGTTTTCAGCAATAGAGAAGGTGACAGGAATTATGAATGTATTCTCTCAGACTTTTGATGCAGTTCAGAAAAGCTGGAAGATCCTCATGGCCGACAAGGAACTTCTTCTTTTTCCTGTTCTTTCCGGAATACTCTGTCTGCTTGTAAGTGCAAGTTTTTTCTTTCCGATCTCTGCGTCAGGCGAAGATGTGAGCGAACTCTACATACAGAACCGGGCAGGATTCATTGTTCTTACTTTTCTCTTTTACTTTTTCAACTATTTTCTGATTACCTTCTTTAACTGTGCTGTGATCGCCTGCGCCGAAATAAGAATGGCTGGAGGAGATCCGACTTTAAGCGACGGGTTCAAAGCCTCATGGGCTGTAGTAACCTACATAGCTGCCTGGGCAATGGTGGAAGCCACAGTGGGACTGGCTCTGAAAATGCTTCAAGGCAGGGGCGGAAGAAAAAACCTTCTTACGGGAAGCCTGGGAACAATGTGGACCATGGCATCATTCTTTGTTGCACCCAGACTGGTTATCGACCGGGTTGACCCGTTCACCGCTCTCAAAAGCGCATGGAGTGATGTAAAGGGAAACTGGGGGCATCAGCTTATAGGCGGGGTCAGCTTTGGTCTTCTGGGTTTTCTGGCTTCACTGCCTGCAGTACTTCTGCTGTTCGCATCCGGCTTTTCAAACCTGGCTGCAGTAGTTTTCACACTGGTATGGATACTTCTTGTATCACTGCTGATCTCAACACTGAAATCCATCTTTCAGGCTTCACTGTACTTGAGCATGAGAGATGATTAGTGCTCTGTACGCCTTAATGTTTCGATATAATGCGCTGCTATCCTGAGTTCCATACTAACGTTTGGGACACGCTCGTTTACTGGCTCTGTTGCTTTACAGCAAGGCACTGGTTTATGCGCATAGCACCGCTATGTAATTGAACCGGTAACGACGCTGGGGCTCTGGAGAGCCACTTGCCCCTAACAGAGGGCGTCCCGAGCGGTAGCACGGAGAGCCCGCAGGATGCGAAAGTTTAGGGTATACAGAGTACCAGATCAGGTAAACTCTATCCTGTCTCCTGATTTCAGAAAGATGGTTTGACTTCCAGGTAAAGCAAGCTCTGCAATTATTTCATCAGCAAACCATGGCTTCATGTGAAATACATGAACAGGAATATCTGCGCATCCAAGTTTGTTCAATTCGTCTGCGGCAAGCGAAGGACACAGATGATCAGAAGCCATTGCTATATCGCGTTTTGAGTTCGGGAATGACACTTCAATAACCACAGCAGTAAGCTCTTCCTGCTTGTTTGCCATTCTCCACAGTTTGTCTGTAGGTCCGGTGTCTCCGGAATACACTACAACCTTACCGCTGTGGCGAAAAAGGAATCCTCTGGCTCCAGCAGGATGATTAACAGGAACAGCCATACATTCCACATCTCCCGGAAGAGCTGTCCATAATTCATCCTGAAGTACACGGTACTCAAGAATAGCTTTGCCCTCTATGCGAATTCTTGAGAAATCAGGCCAGAGAAGACCATTCATATAGTGTGATTTAACAATGTTGAGACATGCTTCGCTACCCATCACAACAAGTGGTCTGGTTCTTCTGGAAACCATTGAGTCAAGTATGAACCCAAGATCCAGAATGTGATCAAGGTGGGCATGGGTCAGAAGAACTATATCCACAAGATCAAGTTCGGGACCAGGGATCAGCGCAGCAGATCCAGCATCAATAAGAACCCTTTCTCCCAGTCTCATACACACCAGCCGGTTGTCAATGTTTTTCGAACCACTGCTGCCAACCACCTCAATAAACACCGTTAACTCCTTTCATAACTCTTCTGGGAAGCAAAGGACTGATACCGGTAACTACTTCGTAGTTTATTGTACCCATCCACTGACCCAGCATCTCTGCTGTGATCTCTTCACTGCCACTTCTGCCCAGAAGAACAACTTCATTCTCCAGATGAGTTCCCTGGATATCAGTTATGTCCACCATGCACAGATTCATGCAAACCCGTCCCAGAACAGGTGCTCTATTTCCGGCTACCAATACCCAGCCAGTATTACCAACAGACCTTCGGTAACCGTCTGCATATCCCACAGGAAGAACAGCAATTCTGGAATTCCTGGTTGTTCTGTGCGTTCCTCCATAACCGATGTAGCTCCCGTCAGGAACTTCTTTTATCTGAACGATCCTGGTTTTCCAGGAAAGCACCGGTCGCAGGTCCGGCAGCTTGCATCCGGAAGTTTCCGCAGAAAGTCTGGTTTCTCTGGACGGCCACAGACCGTAAAGACCTATGCCGGTTCTTATCATTGAAAAATGTGTTTTCGGAAAAAGAATAGCTGCAGCTGTACATGCAGTGTGTATCACCGGAGGAGTCAGTTTTTCTTTCTGCAGGGCATCAAGCACCTTTTGAAATGTGTTCAGCTGCATTTCAGCATACTGATGACTTAGCGTATCTTCGATATTGGCAAAGTGTGTGTAAATTCCGTCAAGAACAGCCCCGGACATCTCGCTGATCTCTCTGGCCACGGGAACAACCACATCAGGAAGAACACCCTGTCTCCAGGTTCCGGTTTCCACCTTGATATGGAGGCGTATTTTCTTTCCCATTCCTGACAGGGGAAGCTCTCTGACAGCTTTCAGAGTCTCAAAGTTACAAACAATGATCCTCAGATCGGCTTCTCTGGCCTCTTCTATTCTGTGAAGCGGTACATGACCCATAACAAGCACAGGTCTCTGCTCTCCCAATCCTCGAAGTTCAAGCCCCTCTTCAAGGGAATTAACAGCCAGCCAGTCGGCTTTTGTTAAGAGAGGCAAGATCTCACCCACTCCGTGACCGTAAGCATTGCTCTTAACAACTGCACAATGAAGCCCTTTGAAATCACTGCTTCTTCTTATCTCGGCCAGATTGTGGTCGGGACGGCGTGCGTCAAGTTCTACCCATGCTAAACTACTCATGAGGTAAGAATACGCCAATAAAAGACATTATGCAAGGAACCATGTACAGCAGGTTATAATCGGCTATAACATGAAAGGCGGTTGCTGTGAGTGATGTAAGATTTCTTCCTGTGGAAAAGATAAACCCTGCCGGGTTCAAAGAGCTTCTTGCCCCTTACCTGTTTTCCAGCCAGGGCAGGGCTAATGATTTGACTGCAGTTAAGATACACCCGGGCGAAGATGGAAATTCTTCATATATACCTGCGCCTCTGATAAAAATGATCATCCACGCACTCGACCTTCCGGAACGAAGAACCTTTCTAACTGACACCACAGTTCTTTATGGCGGAAGAAGAATGACTGCTCCCGACTATGTCTCTCTTGCTTACGACCACGGGTTCAGAATGCCGGATCTTCCTCCTTTCATTGTTGCAGATGGCCTGGCCGGCACAGATGAGTTTACAGTTGATCTTCCGGAAAACTGTCATACTGATACTGCAAGACTGGCATCAATTCTGGAAAGAACAGACAATGCAGTAATGATCAGCCACTTCAAGGGACACCTGCTGGCGGGATTCGGCGGGGCAATAAAACACCTTGGAATGGGCTGGGCTGCCAAAGCCGGCAAACTCTACCAGCATTCTTCAGTAATGCCATATGTGAAAGCGGATAAATGCACTTTGTGCAAGGCCTGTATCCCGGTCTGCGGCGCTTACGCAATAGAACAGATGGCGGAAACGGTTCGAATTATTGAAGCACTCTGCACCGGATGCGGAGAGTGCATTCAGCGCTGCCCGACTGGTGCTATTCGCATAAGCTGGAATCAGGAGGCGCATACCTTCATACAGCGAATGGTGGAATACGCTCTGGGCGCCACAATGGCAACAAAAATTCCAGTGTATATTAATTTCCTTACGAAAATCTCTCCGGACTGCGACTGCATGAAGAACGAAAGATCACCAATGGTGGGTGATATCGGCGTACTTGCATCGTCTGATCCTGTGGCCATAGATCAGGCCTCTCTTGATCTTGTAACTGCAGCTGCTCCTCTTGGGAAGAATGCGGCTTCAGGTCAGGATAAGTTCCTTTTCATCAGACCGGAACGAGATGGAAGAGAACAACTTGCAAGAGGAGAAAAGATCGGTCTCGGAAACAGAGATTACAGGCTGGTAACCATTTGACAAAAGAGACAAAAGCCGCGCTGTTCATGACCGCAGCTGCCTTCTTCCTCTCTCTTGTTCCTCTGGCAGTTAAGCTGGTACCTGCAGACTCGGGAATACCAACAAGCGAGAAACTGGTAGCCAGAGGACTGGTAGCGGTAATTGTCACCTTCATACTGATAAAGAAACGGGGAGAATCTCTGGTTTCCGGTAAGCCCTGGCTGCTTTTTCTTAGAAGTGCCCTTGGCACCATTGGAATGGTTCTTTACTTTGTTGCCCTTGAAGAACTGCCACTTGCTGACACTGTAACGGTTAACAAACTCAGTCCATTCTTTGTTCTGCTCTTCTCGTGGATCTTCCTGAGAGAAAAGCTGAAGAAAATACAGATCATCGCCATAGTAACAGCTTTTGCCGGTGTAGCACTTGTTGCCAATCCAGTTGGAATGACCGTTTCAAGAGCGATTATTCTTGCCCTTGCTTCAGCTGTATTTGCCGGGGCTGCCTACACCACCTTGCGAGCTCTAAGGAAATATGATTCACCTCTGAGGGTAGTCTTCTGGTTCAGCCTTTTTTCTGTGATAGCGTTTCTGCCTAAAACCATATCAGGTGGTGTGATACCAACAGGAACATCAATTTTCCCTCTGCTGGGAATAGGAATTGCCGGTGTTCTGGGTCAGGTTCTGATGACAACTGCGTACAGATATGCTCCAGGGGGAAAAGTCGCCGTGTACGGGTACTTAAGTGTTGTGTTCTCGGTTATCTGGCAGGTTTCTGTCTTTAAAGAAATGCCGTCAATGATGGTTCTCGCCGGGGCAATCTTGGTAATGACAGGTGGCTGGATAAACTACAGATTCAGGTAAAGCCCCCAGCAGAACAGAGGCTTTACCTGTATACTGTCTATCTCAACAAAACAGCTCTGGATGTTGAAACTAATCCACTAAAAATGAACTGTGTAAAGTAAACTCCATCTGCAATTGCGCTGTTCGGCATCCATTCCATCAATCCGCTCTCTGCTGCAATTGAGCTGTGAACTACTCTTCCAGCAGAATCAAAAACAGTAAATATGGTTCCAGGCTGGCCAGAAAAGGCCATTACACTGTTGAAAGGATTGTTACCGATCATAAGCGGTGTTCTCGATGAAACATCATTGGAGGCAATGCCTGTGGATGAAACAGTGTAGTGATTGAACCATGTTGCCGGAGCGAACTGCGGGTGAGCACTTTCTCTTCCGGAAGAATCTTCTGCCCTGATGTAGTATTCAACAAAAGAACCATTCGAACTGGCGGGAATAACACCCGAATAAATGTTCGAGCCGATATCTGTCATGGAAACCTCGACAAAACTGCCTGAATCAACTCTGTAGAAAAGACTGGTGGAAGTCAGGGTGTTTGCAGGATTCGACTGAATGAAAGCACTTACCGTAACCGGATATCCTGACTGCAGAGTATCAACAGGGGTATGAAGCAGTTGAAGCATGTATCTGTCCATTACATTCCTGCTTCTGCAATGCAGGGCATCAGTGTTCGCGAAGCCGGAGTAATAGATTGGAGTGATGGTATACCCAGGAAGAGCTTCGGAAAAAGCCGCCGCCGCCGGAGTATCATTCCCTGTATTCCAGGTAGGCATGTAGTAAGTGTCGTTATGAAGAAGACCGTTTACATAACCCTCTGTACCGCTGGAAAATACTCGGTAGACTTCCCAGGGATGTCCATAAGGTGAAGGGCTGGCAGCTATCAGATCCGCTACAGCCTCAAGTGCAGCATAATCCCCGTGGGAAGGGGGAACCTGAAGCACCATTATCCTGCTTGGGCTGAGCATCTTGCTCCAGCAGTCGATATGATCAATGTAACTGGCCTGAGGATCTTCAAATGTGGTGTAATCAGTAATCCCGAGATACTCCTCCATTTGATCATCCACCCACGAATCGGGGTGAGGATCCTCAACGTACACAAGATCAGTAGACATGGCCTCACCAAGACCTCCGGACATGTAGTTACCACCGGTATGGATAATATCGGAAACATATACAGGAATACCCCACTGGTCCCCGATGACCTGCGGAATAAGGTCGTCATCCGGTCTCGGCCGGTTGTAATCGTAATCGAATATCCCCTGAGTACCATCTGCCAGTACGATGAACCATGGACCATAATCCCTTATCCAGATCGAGTTGGTCGGTCCAAGAATAAAATCAGTGTTACTCATGTTCACCCCTGCGGAAGCAAGGGCTGATGCCGCTGACGCCTGCTGAGAAGATAAACAGATCACCCATAGCTCGCTGCTGTTTGATACATCCACAAGAAAATCGAATGGCACACCAAGGGGCCACCTGACCATTACACCGGTCGCAGGTTCAAACTCTCCGGGGTTTCTTACACCGGCAGGAGGCGGATCAGTAGCATCCTGATATGTACCGATCTCTGATATTCTGGTCAGCTCCTCTTCAGTAAAACCTATAGGAAGAAGTTCCTCTGTGCCGCATATAGACATCTCTACAGCGAACATTGAGAAAACAGCAAAAAGAATAACCCCAACCATTTTCATAAATCGTCCTTTACCTTACTGCGTGCGGGATATTGTATAGTTTTCCTGAAATACCAAACTGGGGAAGTATGCAGAAACATATCATCTACAGCCTCGGGGCAACAGTACTGTGGGGAATAGTATGATTTCGGAAACTTCCCATCACTGATAATCAGGATATGAATCTGCATCCAGGGCCGGATATCCTGCTCTTTCCACCGGACACTTTCTTCACACTTATCTGTGTTCTGATCCGCTCCTTCAAGGCAGAAACATGTGAGATAATACCGATCAGTTTGCCACCCTGATGCAGTCCTGCCAGAGTTTCAAGTGCGGTCTCCAGTGATTCTTCGTCAAGTGTACCAAAGCCCTCATCCAGAAACAGAGAATCCACTCTGACTTTCCGGCTTGCCATTTTAGACAAGCCAAGTGCCAGAGAAAGACTCACGATAAAACTCTCTCCTCCAGACAGATTCCTGACAGACCTGGTTTCACCGGCCTGCCAGTTGTCAATCACATTCAGCTCAAGAGGGTTATCCTTTTTTCGAATGAGCAGATATCTGTCTGTCATTTTCTGTAGTTGGATATTTGCGTGTGACACCATCATTTCAAAGGTTATTCCCTGAGCGAAGTTTCTGTACTTTTTGCCGTCTGCAGACCCGATAAG
>JAGLDB010000058.1 GCA_023145935.1 Candidatus Sabulitectum sp.
TATACCACAATCAAGGTCTGAAGGGTGTAAAGTATTTTCATAGAACTTTTGCAGGAGGATGAACCATTATTCTGAATCCTTTTCAAAAGTGTTAGCAGAAGAGTCGGGCTTATCGGACAATAAAAGTTCGACACTAATATTGTAGAATCCCGCTATTCAGCAAGTCTTGTCTTCTGATACTTTTTTTAATGAAAAAGGCTGGAGCTTTAACTCCAGCCTTCTGAATTATAGCAGTACTTGTTAGCCAAATGCCGGTCTGCCGTGGTTGCGCGGGCTGATCTGAGGGGAGCCTGGCTCATTCTCTGAGCCGTGACCAGAATCTGGAGAGAAGCCTTGATTTGGTCTTCCAAAATCTACGCACACTCTATTGTTGTTGCCCTGCTCTGAATCCGGACCCGATCCGGGTTTGTCTGTTTTAGCAGCTGTTGCCGGGTCATCACCGTTGTTGCCACTTGGGCCTGGGTTCTGAGCTGCTGACGGAGAGCCACCCTGAGTCTGTGGTTTACCCTCGATAAACGATGGTGTATGCCCACTGTTGTAGCCGTTACTGCCAGTTGAGTTGCCTGCAATAGCTGTGAAGTTATTTTCTCTGGTTACAGTCTGCCCAAGAATTGCGCTGGTGTTTGAACTGGTATTTAAGGCGATGAAGGAGCGTTGGAGATTATTTCTCTGAAGAGAGCTTTCAATCTTAGGAGTTGAAGCAATCGCCCAGTCTTTCGGATCACCGTAGTTTGCAGTAGCAGTTGTTTCAAAGACAGGGTCAGTGGTTACAGCAAGCGTGGCGATTCTAGTTATTCTGCCTCTGTCGGGGCTATTGGGAGTAACCACATTGATGGCGGAAGTAGTATCGCTACCATGGGCAGATGTGTTGTATGTATGTTGTGCAATAGTCATCTGCAGAATCGAAGGTATCTGAAAATCAGATGAAGGAGTAATGCTCTGAGTGACACCAATGCCTAGAAACAGTGCAAACACCATTCCCAGAGCCAACCCTCCAGATAAGGAAATTACTTTCTCAGTCATTCTGTCTGCACCTCCGCTGTCTCAATAGAATTCTGAATAGAAACGGGAACCTCTTTTACCGTCTCTTCTCCACCCCTTACGTAAAGGACGAGTGCAACACCTATAAGAAATCCAATTATGGCGTGCGGCCAATTCAGAAATTTCATTCAAATCTCCTCTAAGCACTCTATACTAATCACTTTAAAGGGGTACAACCAGTGTGCCTGTATAGTTCCAAAGGGTGATTCTTACCCTGTCAGGTATTAAGTGTCGATGTAATGCGCCGCTATCCTGAGTCTCGGCAAGGCACTGGTTTATGCGCATAGCACCGCTATGTAATTGAATCAGTAACACAGCCGGGGCTCTGGAGAGCCACTTGACCCTAACAGGGGGCGTCCCGAGCGGTAGCACGGAGAGCCAGCAGGACACGACAGCTATTGCTACTAGGTTTCAAGAAATAAAATACTGAATTTTGCACTTTCTGCAATTGCTTGAAGTTGCTTTCTGCTGGCGTCTACAAGTTCTTTGTCTGTTGTACGGTATTCAAGGGTTACGCATCTGTTGGACACCCTCGCCCTTAGTCTTGCTTTTACCTGTGATCGCAACGGTTGCTCTATTCTGGCTATAAGTGAGATCAATTCAGCGGTTATCGGAGTTCCCTCTGGAATTCTTGTTGCCAGGCAGGAGTCTGCCGGTCTCCCGGGGTCTGCCATCTTAAGAAGTCCGCCAAGTATTCTTACATCTGCTTTGGTCATACCTGTTGTTTTGAAAGGATGCAGAATCTTAAATTCCTCTGCTGCTTTCATCCCCGGACGGTGCTTGTGTGAATCGTCCAGGTTGGTGCCATCGGCAAGAATAGTGATGTTCTCTCTCAGTGCTTCTGTTTTGATCGTTGAGTAAATAGCTTTCTTGCAGTGGTAACAACGCATTGCGCTGTTTGTTTTGATGTGGTTGATCTGCATGGGATCAAGTATTACCCTGACCAGCTTGATTTTGAGCTCTTCAGTTGCAGCCTGAACAATGTCGGTATAGTATTCCGCTATGAATGGAGTCACTGCGGTGAAGGCAACCGTGTTTGCGTTGCCCAGTACATCCGCAGCTGCACGAAGCAATACCTCGCTGTCACAGCCGCCGGAGACCAGTATGCCTATCCTGTTCATGCTTTGCAGTTCGGTGGCAAGTGCCGGGCAGGCTGTTTGTGTTATTGTCTGCACAGGTATTCCTTTTGGTTGCTTTTGCTTATCATGTTAAGGAGGAGACTAAACAGTTACCGGCTAGGCTCCTAAGAGGATGGAGTGACTTCCCGGTTAACCAATCTATTAGCATGTTTTCTTTCGCTTTGCTTTATTGCCTTAAAAATACGATCTAAATCATTTCCGTACTTTACTGCATGCGCCACTCTGAATGAGCGTATTTTCTCAACAATTGGATCATTCTTCATTTAGTAACTCCTCTGGCGAACATAATACAGGGCAGGCATAGCCATTTTCCCCGATTATTTCTGAAATATATTTACGGGTTGTTGCATTGTTGATGTGTTTGAAGTTCCAGGTAAGCAAAAAATCGATTCTTTGCACTGCAGCAATGCTTATGTGCAACGCATCTTCAGTGCTTGAAGGAGGTATTGCTTTCCCTGCTATTAGCTTTTCAGCAAGTTATTTCGCGTTTTTTGTGGTCTCAAGTATAGGAAGCTTTTCAGTGATTGCAAGAGTCTTTTCTGTGCCGCAATGTAATCTCCTGATCCTACCTCTTCTATAACCAGTTCAGAAATGAAGATCTCAAACGAATCTCTGCAATTCTCCCACCATTCCGTGGTAATTGCTTGACGGGCAGAAACAACAATATCTCTGCTGAGTCTGGCCGTTAGATATCCGATGACAGATGATTCGATGTATACAGTTTTCATTATTACCTGCCTTTCATCGCCCAGTACTCCGTATCATTATATCCTGTTACTGTTTTAGCAGTCAAGAGGATAATTTCTGATGCAGTTTAGTTTACGGGTCTTTTTGGTTGCTTTTGCTTATCATACAAGGGGCGAGAGTTTGGTAACATAAAACTATAGTGGGGTTAATTCATAATGAAAATAGCTGTATTCAATCCCTGCAGTGGGATTTCCGGGAACATGATCCTTGGCGCTCTGCTGGATAACGGTCTTTCTCTTGAAGAGCTGGTTGCCGGTTTGCGAGTGCTGCCGTTGTCAGGCTGGGACATTGTTGTGTCTAAAGTTATTAGGGGTGGTTTGGCTGGTACTCATGTTGAGGTGGTAATTCCCCATGAGCATGTGCATCGACACCTCTCTGACATTGTTGCACTTATTGAACCTTCTTCTCTGCATCCATGGGTTAAGGAGAAGGCGTTATTGGCTTTTCACCTGCTTGGATCAGCTGAGGCCTCTGCTCATGGAATAAGTATTGAAAAAGTGCATTTTCATGAGGTGGGCGCCATGGATGCCATAATAGATATAGTGGGCAGTTGTCTGGGAATGCATCTGCTGGGTGTTGAAGCTGTTTACTCTGCCTCGGTTGCAGTTGGTACAGGCACGGTTGAGTGTGCTCACGGTATTATGCCGCTTCCTGCACCTGCAACCTCGCGGTTACTTCAGGGAGTGCCGGTTGTACCTACCAGTGAGCCTGCCGAGCTCACCACACCAACCGGAGCAGCAGTATTGACCGCTCTTGTTGAATCATGGGATGCCCCTCCTGCCTATGTGGGGGTTTCCAGCGGAATGGGAGCCGGTTCCCGTGAGGGTAAGACCCGTGCAAATCTGTTGCGACTGATCATTGGCTCTACTTCTGTTGCTGATCAGAGTGATGAAGGCAACAGCTGTCTTATGATTGAAGCAGTAATCGATGATCTTGATCCCAGAATATGGCCGGTACTGAATGCTGGAATTCTATCCGCCGGTGCTTTTGACTGTTATGCCCGGAACTGTCTGGGCAAGAAGGGCAGACCGGCAACAGAGCTTGTGGTGCATCTGCCGGAGAGTGTCCGGGAATCGGTACTCTCTGTTGTTTTCGCTCATTCTTCCACCCTTGGGGTAAGGATCACTGATGTGGAGAGAGTTGTGCTGCAGCGTGAGTTCAAACAGGCAAGTACCCGGTATGGTGATGTTACCATAAAGCTGGGATATTTCCACGGCAGGGTGGTTAATGCTGAACCGGAGTTTGATGAATGTGTTGCCCTGGCTGATGCTGCCGGGGTACCGGTGAAGGTTGTTCTGCAGTTAGTCAGAGGCGTGGCTGCTGAATTGTTCCTGTAAGGATCTTATGGATATATCTCGTTTACTTGAAGTACTGGGCAAAGCCGGAATAGAACCCGGTGAAGCTGTATCCGCTTTGCGTGGCGCAGGGCTGGACGACCTGGGTTTTTCAGTAGTTGATTCCGCCAGAGGTGAGAGGCAGCCATTACCGGAGGTTGTGTTCGGCCAGGGCAAGACCATTGAACAGATCCTTGCAATTGCAGAAGCTCTGCTTACCCGCACCGGGCTGGCAATAGTGTCTCGTGTGCCTGTGGAGTTTTCTTCTGCATTGCAGGAGGCTTTCCCGTCCGGGAAGTTACACACTCTTTCCCGCATGTTTGTGGTTGGCGAGTATACCGGTACCTTCAAGGCTGCCGGATCCGTGGTTGTGGTAACAGCCGGTACATCTGATCTGCCTGTAGCTGAAGAAACGGTAGTTATTCTTGATACAATGGGAGTGCCTGTGAAACTTATAGCAGATGTGGGAGTAGCTGGTATCCACAGGCTGAGTAATGCACTGCCTGACATTCTTTCAGCATCTGTCTGCATAGCCTGTGCCGGTATGGATGCTGCACTGGTAAGCGTGCTGGGCGGTCTCTTTCCAGGGCCTGTTATTGCACTGCCTGTAAGCACTGGATATGGCGTTTCTTCAGGTGGTTTTACAGCACTGTTTTCTTCTCTCAGCTCATGCAGCCCAGGTGTATGTGTGGTCAACATCGATAACGGTATTGGTGCAGCTGCAGTGGCTCTGAGAATTCTAAAGAAAAAGTAAAACATTTCCACATTCTTGCATTCTGAAAAATGATATCGGCTTTATTCCGATTCCATCCGTCCTTCTCCGTCAACTTTGAGAACCCACATATCGGTATCACCAGCACCCTGGCTGGAAGTATATCCAGATACGATGAAACCGCCTCCAGCGGCAGGTGTGATATGTTCTGCACCCTCGTTGCCTGGTCCTCCATGTGTTTCAGACCATTGTACTTCCCCTGAATCATCGATGCAGAGAAGCCAGAGGTCCATCCTGCCCGCACCCTGAGAAGCTGTGCTTCCGGCGATGACGCAACCATCAGGACTGGAGGTAATGGAAAAAGCCATGTCATCCATATCTTCGCCGTAAGTCCATTGATCAACAAGATCTCCATCTGGTGAAACAAGAGCGGCCCAGGCATCGCGATTTCCGGATTTGGTTTCCGCATAACCGGTCATCATGATATTGCCGCCGGCCATTTCAACCATATCAAGCGGGTAGCAGTTGCCGGGCTGCCCGGGAAACGTCTCAAGCCATTCTTCGTTTCCATTGGAATCTACCCTCATAATAAAGGGAACGGTATAGTTTCCAGCGTTTGGATTTTCAACTGAACCGATTATCAGAAAATCACTGTTTTCCATTTCGATCAGAGCCTCCGCCATGCCTGTTCCTGCGTGGCCGAACTGCCTGTTCCACATCTCATTGCCTTCGGCATCGGTCTTCAGAATGCTGATTACTGTTCCATCTCCGGCCAGAGAATCAACATATCCTGCAAGCAGGAAACCTCCATCCGAGGATTGGATCATGTCGTAGGTCCAGTCATCATTACTGGTTCCCACCGATCTTTCCCAAACAATCTCGCCATGATCATCCAGCTTGAATATCCAGTTCTGCTGCCCCTCTTTCACGGTTGTGGTAACTCCGGCGAACACAAAACAGTCATCATCAGTTTCCAGTCCGGCTACTGCAAGATCCACCCATGGCCCGGAAAAATATTCTCCTGCCCAGACAACTTCTCTGTCACTGTCGGTTCTCACGATCATGCAGTCTACACCTCCGGCATTTTCGGATGAGGTGATAGCTCTGGAAACGTCAATGATGAAAATACCGCAAGTCAGGATACCTCCATCTTCGGTAACAAGAGAGAAAAACGCCTGTTCCGGCAAATCGGTACCGTACGTCTGTTCCCATGTGTCAGAATATGCAGCAGCAGCCAAAACAATAATCGATATCATCATAAATCCGATCCTCACGATATTCCCCCTGATTCTGTTTAAAAAAGCTTTGTTCCTGAGGCCAAAGCCCTGAAACATTTAATATATGGTGTATGAGCTTTGACGAAAAGCTGTTTCAGGTCATCCTTGCGTCAAGGATAGAATTCTGATCATTTCGTGCTGTATTGAATCCTGTCTCTGGTTTGAAAGAGAAACATCAGGAACAATGTTGCCCACACAAGATCTCCCAGTGCAAGAACAAATGCGATCGCAGTGACCTTCCCCGAGATGAAGAAACAGGTAAATGCGCAGAAGAGGGACAGTTTGCCCAATGCTCCCAGCCACACAATTCCCCGATTGGCAGTTATCTGCCTTGAAACCATGTAGTATCCAATTCCGAAGATAAGCACGGCTGTAATGGCAATCCTGTAGAACAAAGCCTGATAGAAACAATTAGTATATGCTTCCGAGCCAAAGAACAGCTGAAGCTGGAATTGATAGAAAGCCAGCCCAGCCACTGTTGCAATAACATTCCACAGGGCAGCCAGAAGAAACATTCTGCTGTAAAACCTGTCAGTCATAATGTTGCTCCAAACTTGTCACATCAATATGTCTACTCTCTCTGTTGGAACATGGCAATATCAGCGTTCAAATGTTTCTTGATCAGGGAGCGCACGGAAATGACTCAAAGGTTTTTGGGATAGATTTGTCTCGGTGAATTCACAGGACGAGAAAATTGATTGACAATATCCTGCAAACAGGTTAAAATGTTAGCATGAATAAACTAAAGCCGGTATTGAGGAAGAGCCTTTTCTGGGATGTAGACTTTGATGGCATTGATTATCAGAGTCATGCCCGTTTTGTGATTGAACGAGTGCTCGCTCGGGGAAGCTTGAATGACTGGCGACAACTTTGCGACTACTACGGATTGGAGAGGATCAAGAACGAGGCTCTTCAAATTCGTTATCTGGATGAGCTTACATTGAACTTTTGTCACACATTCTTCAACATTCCAAAAGAGAAATTCAGATGTTACAATACAGATCAATCTATCCGGAAACTCTGGAGTTACTGAAAGAACTGATGCTGCAGCCGTGTTTGCAGGATTTCTTTCTTGTGGGCGGAACGGCTCTGGCGTTACAGATCGGACATCGCATTTCCGTTGATATTGATATGTTCACTCAGAGCAAGTTTGATTCGGCAAAACTACTGCTCGAGCTGCAGAAGCATTTCTCCGTGGCCAATGCAGCTGCTGGTAAGAATTCATTGAGCTTTGACGGAGCATTGCAGGGCGGGAATAATGAAATTGTAAAAGTGGATTTGATAAGATATTCTTATCCATTGATCAATCCGGTTCGAACAATAGACCAAGTCAGACTGCTTTCTGTTGAAGACATTATTCCAATGAAGTTATCTGCGGTTGCGGGACGAGGTTCAAGGAAAGACTTTTACGACATATTTTACCTGCTTGATATGTACGGTCTTGAACAAATGATAAGCCTGTTTGAGACCAAATTCCCGCAAACCAGCAAGTTTCATATTCTTAAAAGCCTTGCATTTTTTGAAGACGCTGAATCAGAACCGGATCCACAGACAATAGAGAGCATTGATTGGACTGTGGTCAAGGAGAGAATTACAGCAGCAGTCAATGCTTTTGCAGGCAGACAGGGTTGAAACAACTTTTGCAACCATTATCCTGAAATCGCTCTGAATAACCTGCACAAGTATCACCATAGCCAACACACAAGCATTTGCGGCAGGTTCATTCTGTAGCACTTTACTTGTGCTACTTCTTATTCTGTGCCGATAAAGTCTCTTAGCAGCATGTAGTACTGGGTGTAGTCCTGAATGTTGTTGTGTGTGGCCTCAGGTATTGTGGCTGTTTCCAGAATGTCCCGGTTGAATTGCGCTATGAGACTATCTGTAGAGGAGCCTGGTATTATCTGATCATTCTCTGCCTTGATTATCAGGGTTGGTGCGGTGATCTGTGAAGCTCTTTCTGCTGAATTGTACTTGTCTTTCATCATGAGCTGCATGGGGAAGATGGGATATGTTGCCTGGGCGATGTTCACCAGGCAGTCGTAAGGCTCTACCAGCACAAGCCTGTGAATGTCTCTTTCAGTGGCCAGGTAGGTGGCTACCCCTGTACCAAGGCTTCTGCCTATAACGATTATGTGATTGTGCTCCGGTGCTATGTGGTCGTATATGGCCATGGCATCATCGTAGAGACCTGTTTCTGTTGGTGAACCGTCGCTTTCACCATAACCTCTGTAGTTGATGAAATAGATGGTGTGAGTGCTGAAGAGATCTTTGAAGTCTACTATGCTTGCCTCGGGTCTTTCCCCATTGCCGCCGAAATAGATTATGGCTTTGCTGTTGCCGGGGTTCACCACCCAGCCTCTCAGGGTGATGTCTCCGTTTCTGATCTCTACCTGCTGTTCACTGGTTGCCAGAACTCCCGGCTGCGGAAAGTAGAGGAATTTCCTCTGGTTCAGATAGAGATAGGCTGCAGTAACAATGTATCCGATTGCTATAACGATCAGAGCAGAAGTGACAAAGATCTTTATGGGATTCCTCCTGTTCTTCTTTCTTCTTACAGCTTTCTTTTTTGTGTTCTTTGTATTCTTAGTTCTCAAATCTGCCTGCCGTTCCTCTGTTTTCTCATGCAAGTGATGATTGTTTTCCTGAGTTGCGATACAAGATTTACTGCGAGTACCCGTACAGCTCGGCAGCCTCGAAATCTTTCTGGGCTCCGGTACTGTCTCCGAGTTGTTCTCTGGCCAATGCCCTCCAGTGATAGAGTGGTCCATAATCACTTACCAGATCTATTGCAATATCGTAATCAGCCACTGCATCTTCATAGTTTTCCATTTGGGCATACACATTGCCTCTGAAGAAATGCAGCTCCGGATTGTCTGGATCAAGTTCCATCGCTCTGGTGTAGTCCAGAGCAGACAGTTCAAAGTCACCGGTCTGAAGGTAGAGCCAGGCTCTGTTGATGTATCCGTCCCGGTAGTCCGGTGCCAGTTCGATGGTAAGGCATATATCATTCATAGCGCTGCTGTAATCCTGAAGATCTCCGTAAATGAAGTAACGATACTCGTACAGTAGAAAATCATCGGGTGCAAGCTGGATGGCGGTGTTGAATTCTTGCAGTGCCAGATCATATTCGTTTGCTTCATGAAACAGCTTCCCGCGGTTGCTGTAATACTCAGGGTTATCCGGGCTGATCTCTATTGCGGTATTGAAGCTTTCCAGGGCCGCGTTAAAATCACGCATCACCAATTGTTGAATCAACCCCTGCTGGTTGTACACATCAGTTAAGTTTGTGTTCAGCTCGATGGCAGTGTTGTAGTTCTGAAGGGCGGTTTCATAAACACGAAGTGCTTGATGCAGCAGGCCTCTGTAGTAATAGAAGTCTGCATTGTCCGGGTTCAATTCGATGGCTTTGTTTACATCAAGCAGACCGGGCTCATACAAACCCAGCATACCGTATGCTCTTCCCCGTCCACAGTATGCCAGACCATCGTCCGGATTGATCTCGATGGCTTTGTCGAAGTCTCCGATCGCCCTGTTGGGGTCGGTGTCAATGAAACAAAGACCCCTGTCTCCGTAGGCCCACCATGCGGTTTCAGGTTCAAGTTCTATTACCCTGGTAAAGTCATCTACAGCATTTGTTGCATCACCTAGAATACGGTAGGAATCAGCCCTGAAGTAGTATGCATTGGAAAAATACGGCAAGATCTGGATTGCAGCTGTATGGTCATCTACAGCATTCTGGTATTCGCCCAGAATATTCCAGGCCAGAGCACGATTGTAGTAGGCTTTGGCAGAGAAGGAATTGATTTCGACGGCTGTATTGAAATCAATCATTGCAGCTTCCATGTTACCGGTATTTTTGTAAACAATACCTCTTTCGATGTAAGCGTTCTCTGATTCAGGATCCAGCTCTATCGCCTTTGTGTAGTCTGCAAGAGCTTCTTCGAAGTTTCCGTTGTAGTAGTATGAAGCAGCCCTGACTTCGTAGGCTTCAGCATAATCAGGAGCCAATTCGACTGCTGTGGATCCGTCAGCGATGGCAAGGTCATACTCTGCAAGATTTCGATAGATGATGGATCTGTTGATGTAGGCCCTTGGGATGGATCCATCCAGTTCGATTGCCGTATTCAGATCATCCAGGGCAGCCCCTGATTCTGCCAGAGCTATAAGAGTTCTGCCTCTGTCTATGAATTGCTGGGGATCTTCCGGTTGGATCTCGATCGCTTTATTGAAGTCAGCCAG